>CALHBU010000301.1 GCA_937930655.1 uncultured Acidimicrobiales bacterium
CTAGAAGACAGACCAGAATCTGTGGAGGCCCCGGGCAACAGCCCGGGGCCTTTGCCGTACGCTGGGCCCGAGTTCCCACCGTCCCCATTCGCCTCTTTTCTGCTAGGGATGTTCTATGACTGCTGACAGCGCACCCAATCCTCGTGCGCCTTCGGAGAGCAATGATGATGTTCGTAAAGTCCTCGAACTCGGCAGGCAGGCTTCCAACGCGTATGGACGGGAGGATCTGGCTGAACGTCTCGACCGGCTCCTCGTTCAGGTGGGAAAGCCTGACGTTCAGGTAGTAGTCGTTGGTGAGTTCAAGCAGGGAAAGAGCTCGCTGATCAACGCATTGGTGAATGCCAAGGTCTGCCCGGTCGACGACGACATTGCCACTGCGGTGCCAACCGTTATTCGTCACGGTGAAGACAAGGGTGCGGTGGCGATGACTGTTCCCACCGACAACCAGGACGTCGAAGCGACCTCCCACGTCATCCCTTTTGAGGAAGTGCCGGCCTACGCCACCGAAATCGGTGCTGGCGACCCCGATATCACGGTTAAAGGCGTAGAGATTTCGCTCCCCCGGAAGCTCTTGGCCAACGGTCTGGTCCTTGTCGACACCCCCGGCGTTGGCGGGCTTGGTTCGGCCCACGCAACGGCTGCTCTTGGTGCCCTTTCGGTCGCTGATGCCGCACTGTTCGTTAGTGACGCCAGTCAGGAGTTCACCAGGGCCGAGATCGACTTTCTGAAACAGGCCAGTGATCTCTGCCCCCAGGTTCTCTGTCTCATGACCAAAACCGACTTCTATCCCGCTTGGCGCCGGGTGTTGGAGATCAACCAGGGGCATCTCCGCAACGAAGGATTCGAGGTACCGATCATTCCCGTGTCCTCCCTGCTTCGAAGCGAGGCGGTCAAACGGAATGATCGGGAGCTGAACGCCGAATCGGGCTTTGCCGAGCTGGTTGGCCAGTTGACCACCAGCGTTGTCGGTGGCGCAGCCATGGCTCTCCGTCGGAGGGCCCATCAGGACATGATTGGGGTGTGCGATCAACTGGCCGGACAGTTCGAGGCCGAGAAGGCGGCACTGAACGATCCGGAGAATGCGGCTGCGCTGGTTTCAAAACTGGAGCAGACCAAGGCCCGTTCCGAAGAGCTTCGGGGGAACCTGGCCACCTGGAGCACCACCCTCACCGACGGGATCGGAGATCTAAACAGCGACATCGATTTCGACTTTCGGCAGAGGATGCGGACCATCACCCAAGAAGCCGATCTGGCCATCGCCAATTCTGATCCGCTTGATACCTGGGCCGAGTTCGAGCCCTGGTTGGTCAATCGAGTTAGCTACGAAGTGGTTTCCAACTACCGGTTTCTCACCGAACGGGCCGGTTCGCTCAGTATGGAGGTTGCGACCCACTTCGAAGCTGCCGGCGAGGGCCTCCTCGAAGATCTCGATATTCACAACCCGACTGCGGTGCTTGGTCGGGTCGGAATGGATGTCTCCGATATTGATCTGACCGAGATGACGGCCGGCAAGGCCGGCCTCAGCATGGTCCGGGGCGGCTACACCGGTGTGATCATGTTCACGATGCTGGGCGGCATGGTCGCCGCGGCCGCTCCTCTGGTTCCCTTCGCTCCCGTGGTCGGCCTACTCATGGGTCGCAAGAACCTGAAGGACGAGAAAGAACGCCAGCTGGGCCAGCGTCGGTTGCAGGCGAAGAACACCGTGCGGCGATACTGCGACGAGGTGAGTTTCCAGGTCAGCAAGGACAGCCGGGACACGCTTCGGCGTATCCAACGACAACTGCGGGATCACTACAGCACGAGGGCCGATGAGCTCAACAAGTCGACGGCTGAGGCTCTCAGGGCCGCCGGTGAGGCTGCCAAGCGAGGCTCAACCGAGGTTGTGGCACGGCTCAAGGATGTCGAGGCCGAGCTTGGCCGTATCCGTGGTCTTCGGACCGAGGTCGACAAATTGGTGGCCTTGTGAGTTCGCTTATTGCTGATGTTCGGTCGGTGCTGACTGATGCCGAGCGTGTTTTCGGCGGTCTTCCCGAGGCTGACCGGCTGGCCCAGGTCAAGGAACGGCTCGACGGCCCACTGCGGGTGGCCATCGCCGGCAAAGTCAAGGCCGGAAAGTCCACCCTGCTGAACGCCCTGGTCGGCGAACGGTTGGCACCGACCGATACCGGGGAGTGCACCAAGATCGTCACCTGGTATCGCGATGGTCACACCTACCAGGTCATGCTGCACCCCACCGATGGCGGTGCCCCTACCCAGGCTCGATTCCACCGCGACGACGGCGCCATCGAGGTAGACCTGGCCGGGGCCGATGCCACCGATTTCGATCGCATCGACGTCAGCTGGCCATCATCGAGCCTCCGCACCATGACGCTGATCGACACACCGGGTGTCGGATCGCTCAGCGACGGAGTCGCCAACAAGGCATTCGAATTTCTCGACCCCGAAGAGGACGAAACCCCGGCCGACGCCGTTCTCTATCTCATGAAGCACATCCATGCCTCGGACCTCAACCTTCTTGAGGCGTTTCACGACAACACGGTGTCGCAGCCAAATCCGGTCAATGCGGTCGCGGTGTTGTCTCGGGCCGATGAGATCGGTGCTGGTCGCCTCGACTCGATGGCATCAGCGCATAAGATTGCCACCCGCTATGGCGAGGATGGGCGTCTTCGACGGCTCGTCCAAATGGTGGTGCCAGTCGCCGGCCTGCTGGCCGAAACTGGAGAGACCCTTACCGAATGGGAGTTCAAGTCACTTCGTCAGCTGGCCGACTTCCCATCCGATGAGCTCGAGCCATATCTGCTTTCGGCTGATCGGTTCGTCGAGGCGAGGCCCGAAACGCCTTTGACGTCGCTGGAACGAGAGCAGTTGCTTGGCCGGTTTGGCCTCTTCGGTGTTCGCCTCTCGCTCGCCCTCCTTGGCCGAAACGTCTGCGAATCGAGTGCGGAACTCTCCGAAGAACTCATCGCCCGCAGTGGTCTCAACGATCTCCAAACGGTCCTCAGCACGCTGTTCATGGATCGAGCTGAGGTGTTGAAAGCCCGGTCGGCGTTGTTGGCCATCGAACATCTTTGCACCGAACACCCCGAGGTCGACGGTGTCTCGACGTTGTTGGCCGGGATCGAGCAGATAATGGCTGGCGCTCACCCCTTCAACGAACTCACCACCATGGCGGCAGTCCGAAGCGGGTGGGTAAAGGGCCGGGCCGCCGACCTCAAAGACGTCGAGCAGCTGTTGGGATCTGGTGGCGCCGCCCCCTGGCAACGGCTGGGACTAGAGGAGGGCGCCTCACAGGACGAGATCCGCACCGCCTCCATCGAGGCATTGTCTCGGTGGCAGCGCAAGGCAGAGAATCCCCTGACATCGCTCGACCTGGTGACAGCTGGCCGGGTGGTCATCCGCACCCTCGAGGGTCTTATCACCTCAGGGTGACGTCAGACTCCCGTAGCCCGAGCGAACTCGGTGTGGCGGCTGCAGCCCCCTCCGACGACCATCTGACGGCTCGGCGCCCCGTGTCGGGGGTCAGCGACCGCCGGTTGGATAGTGGCGGGGTGTGAGGCCGCCAGAAGGATGAGGATCGATCAGTCGAAACCGAGCTCGGCCGGGTCGATGTCTTCCTCGATGATGTCGCTGACCGCGTCGCTGAAGCCATCATCGAGTGCTCCGATGTCGTCGGCATAGCCGGTCGTGGGTTCGTCGATGACGGGTTCTGGCACTTCGGCAACCGGGCCGGTGGGGGCTGGCACGTCGTCGATGAAGGGATCGTCACCGAGGTCGTCGGAGTCGAAGCCATCGCTGATCGACGTTTCGCCCGCGCCGAACTCGGGGCCGGCTGCGTTCTCGGCGGCGATGGGAGCGTCGCTGGGAATGGTGGTGTCGTCCAGGTTCGCTGGGTCCTGCTCAGGTTCGGCCTGAGGGGCACCCGCCGCGCTGAACGAGACCATGGCCCACGGGTCGGGAGAAGCCCCTTCACCCAACTCGTCGGTGACTCCGTCGGTAAGGTCGGTCTCGTCGTAGGGAACGGGACCAACCCGGGTAACCAGCGGCGCCAAGACATCGGCCTGGTCGATCGTCGCCGAATCGGCGTAATGGACGAAGGCTGTGTCGATGAGCTCGGGCGGGAGGTCGCCGAGGCCGTGCTCGTCCAAAAAGGCCTCTCGGTCATCCCGGAACGATTCCTGTTCGCCCGGATCGGCCATCAGCCCATCGATGGTCTCTCGAATAGTCACGTTTTCACCTTAAACCACTGCGTACGCTCGATGATCGGGGAAACCCCCCATCGGACAGGGGGACTGTCGCCCTCCTATCATGACAGGAATTGTTCACCGGCCCGGCCGGTAGTGAAGGGAAGCGGTTGAGCTATCAGACTGGAGTGGATCTCGGGACGACGTACACCGCTGCTGCGGCGTTTTTCACCCCTGTCTATGGGTCGACCGGCAACTGCTGGCCGGTCGTCCGTACCGATGGCTAGCTCGTCACAGGGAGAGATCGTTCGGCTGCCCGATGCTCCCGGCATCGTCGAGCCCGAGCCCTTCGCCGGACCCGATCACCCGATGCGGAAGCTCACCAGGGGTGTGGCCTTCGATGGGAGTTGGAACGCTGAACGGGCGACCAAGGTGGCGGCTGTTTTCGATGGTCTGGCAGAGGAGTGGTCGGCTCGAGTCGATCCCACCAAACTGGCCCCGGTAGGCGACGCCCTGGAACGCGGCGACTGCCCTCTCGACGGCCGATGGCTCGAACTCGGATCAGGGACCGGTGCCGGAACCCTCGAGTTGAGCAAGAAGGTCTCCGAGGTCGTAGCTCTCGACTTGTCGGCCGAGATGTTGGCCAACGCTCCGGCCCACCTGGCACCAAGGCTTCGCGGCGATGCCTCGCGGCTCCCGTTCGGCGACGACAGTTTCGATGCCGTGATGATGCTGAACATGCTTCTGTTTCCAGCCGAGATTGATCGAGTTCTGCGGCCACATGGGGTCGTCGTATGGGTGAACAGTCTCGGAGACCAGACGCCCATTCATCTGCCGGTTACCGACGTTGTGAGTGCCCTGCCGGGAGCTTGGACGGCCCGTACCGCCAACGCCGGTAGTGGCTTTTGGACCACCCTCCGGCGGGCCTAGTCGGCTCTTCGGCTGGCTTAGTCAGCTAAGGCTTGGCGCAGATGTTCACCGGCAGCCAAGCCGGACAGGAAGGCCCCCTCCACCTTTGGTCCGCCAAAGGCGTCACCGGCCAAAACAAGAGGTCCCGGCCGCTCAGCGACCTGCTGGCAGCGCTCTGGCCACGGCGTGACCGGGCCGCTGTAGCGCCAACGTTTGACCTGTACCTCGGCGAAGGCATCGGTGCCGACCGCGCTGACGGCCTCCGGTAGGAGGCGCTCGCGAACGTCGTTGTCTTTCATGTCCCACAGCTCCGCTGAGAGTTGATGGGCGGTGTGGAAGGTCAGAGCCGGGTCATCGCTGATGCCTTTGCGTTGGTTGTCGGCGATGAACGAGAACGTTGGGTCATCCGGCGACTGACGTGCTCCCGGTTCAGGAAGTGAGCTGGTCGCGCCATCTTCCAATCTGATCAGGAGAGCTATGACCTTGTGGTAACGAATGTCGGCCAACCCTGCGGTCTGGTCGTCGAGTCGGACACCACCGCTGGCTAGGAGTTCCAGCGACTGTGGCACCGGAGCGGTCAGGAGTACCGCCGCTCCGTCGTCGGGATGCCGACTGCCTCCCTCGTAGGTGACGGTCCACGCCTCGGGTGCGGGAAGCACGGCCTGAGCCCGCACCCCGGTAACGACATCGAGGTCCCGGGCCAGGTATTTCGCCAGTTGGCTCATGCCGCCGTTGACCCGGTAGCGGGGGTAGCCATCGAGTTCTTCGAATCCTTCGCACCAGACCGAGACCAGACCATCGTGCTCCCACTGCCCGACTGTTTGACGAAAGTCAGCGCTTCGGACGGTGAAGAACTGGGCTCCATGATCGAGGGTGCCCGACCCGATTCTTCTGGTCGCCAACCGACCACCCACCGACCTGCCCTTATCGACCACCAGCAGATCGACTCCGGCATCTTTCAGGACTTGGGCCGCCACCAATCCACTGAGACCGGCGCCAACAATCACTGCTCGATTTGTCACCGTCTCACCCTAGAATGCTGCGGTCATGGGACGTGTACTGGTTGCTGAGGAGATCGCCGAGACAGGTCTCGAGAAACTGAGGGTTGCCGGACATGAGGTCGATGTTCAGCTCGGCCTGACGCCCGAGCAGTTGGCGACTGCAGTCGAGGGCGCCGCCGCGCTCATTATTCGGTCGGCCACGACGGTTACCGAGCAGGTCCTTGAAGCGGGCCCTGATCTCATGGTCGTTGGCCGGGCTGGCGTCGGTCTGGACAACGTCGATGTCGATAGCGCCACCAAGCGAGGGGTCATGGTGGTGAACGCCCCGCAATCCAATGTGGTGTCGGCGGCCGAGCAGACGATGGCCCTCATCTTGGCCCAAGCCCGGAACACACCCCAGGCGGCGGCCGCCCTGCGAGATGGGCGATGGGAACGGTCCAAGTGGACCGGCATGGAACTTCACGAAAAGACGCTTGGCATCGTGGGTCTGGGGCGCATCGGCAAGCTGGTGGCCCAGCGTGCTCTGGCCTTCGGGATGCGATTGGTGGCCTACGACCCCTTTATTTCGGCCGATCGGGCCCGCCAACTGTCGGTCGAACTCTTAGAGCTGGATGAGCTGGCGGCGGTTGCCGACATCGTCACGGTCCACGTGGCTCGCACGCCCGAAACCACCGGACTCATCGGCGACGACTTCCTGGCCAAGGCCAAGCCTGGAATTCGGGTCATCAACGTGGCCCGCGGTGGCATCGTCGACGAAGATGCCCTGCTGCGTGGACTCCAGTCGGGCAAAGTCGGGGCGGCGGCTCTCGACGTCTTCTCTTCTGAGCCGATGACCGACTCGCCACTTTTCGCCCTGCCGAATGTCATCGCCACCCCTCACCTGGGTGCCTCCACCGTCGAGGCGCAGGACAAGGCAGGGGTGACCATTGCTGAGCAGGTCAATCTGGCGCTCGCCGGCGAGTTTGTTCCCTTCGCCGTAAATGTCGACGCGGCCGAAGTGGCCGGCACACTCCGGCCCTATCTTCCCTTGGCCGAGCAGTTGGGTTCGCTCTTTGGGGCCATGGTCAGCGAGCTTCCCTCCCGGATCGAGGTCGTGTTCGAAGGTGAGATCGGTGGCTACGACAACCGGCTGGCCGTGTTGGCTGCGGTAAAGGGTCTGCTGGCCTCGCACACCGACGAACCGGTCTCGTATGTCAATGCCCAGAGCATGCTGACCGAGCGCAATCTCGATGTATCGCCGGTGAACACCCCGACCTCCCAGGACTTCGTCAACCGGCTCGAAGTGCGCGGTGGTGGTCGCTCAATCGCTGGCACGCTCCTGGGGCTTCGCAACGAGGCTCGGCTGATCGAGGTCGATGGACACGATGTCGATCTGCCCCCGGGAGAACACATGCTGGTTCTTCGCAACGACGACCGTCCGGGAATGATCGGACGGGTCGGCACCGCCCTCGGTGACGCCGGTATCAACATCGACGACATGGATGTTGGGCGAGACGGAACCGGAGTTTCGGCCCTCATGGTTATCGCTGCTCAACAACCGGTCCCCGCCGAGGTGCTCGGTGTCCTGCGCACCATCGACGGGGTCATCTCGGTTGATTCACTGCACGAGTAGTGCCTAGCGATTGCTCAGGTCGACGAACTCGATCAGGCCGAAGTCGCTGAGGTTGTTGGCCTGAACTCCGGCGTCGGACACGGTGTACACAACATCACCGATGATGACGCTCCGACGGATTTCCGGTGCATAGCTCCAGCAGTAGTCCTCAAACTCGGGCGGGGCCGGTGTGATGTCCTCGACCGCATCAGGGGCGTCCTCGACCACGGTCTCGGTCTCTTCAACGATGGTGGTGGTCGTTTCCTCCACCAAATCGGCCTCGGCGTCATCGTTGGCGTCAGGAGGGGAGGGGACCGTGGTGTTCACCGGCTCCTCCTCTTCGGGGGCCTCTCGACCTTCCTCTTCTACCTCGTCGGCGATGGGCTCTTCCCAGTCTTCTTCCATATAGTCCGACTCGCACTCCCGATTGACAGGGTGCTCGATCCGACCGAGCTCGACCAGTGAGCCGTCTTCGCTTACAGCAACGACGACCGAGGCGCTTCCGCTCTGGTCCTCGCCGGTTTCGTCATCCCAGCCCCACCACGAGATTGGCACGAAGGCGATGCGTTCCGGACCCCACCAGGTGAAGGCTCGGGGGTCCCAATCGACAGCGCTGTGAGTGTTCTCACCGAGGTCGAGCTGGTCGACCCGAATGGGTTCGGTCATGTCACTGACATCGAAGGTCGAGACCTGGGCGCCGGTGGTTCGACCATCGTCGGTGGCGTCCTGGCCGACACCCACCAACTGTCCTTCGCCGGTGGGGTGGAGGTAGGTGGAGAAGCCAGGGATCTTCAGCTCGCCGGTGACCATCGGGTCTGTTGGGTCGCTCAGATCGAGCACGTAGAGCGGATCGATCTGGCGGAAGGTCACGACGTAGCCGACGTCGCCCATGAAGCGAACGGCAAAGATTCGTTCGCCCTTGCCGAGTCCGTCGACCTGGCCGACGGTGACGAGTTCGCCGTCTTCCTCGGCCAGAACGGTGACCAGGCTTTCGCTCTGCTCGCCGGACCAAGGGTCGCCGGCGGTCGTGGCTGCCCGCAGGTAGCCGTTGTGCTCCGAAAGGCTGTACTGACTCAGGAGGTAGCCGGGCACCTCACCCGACCCGACGTAGCCGGTGGAGGCGGGGTCGGAGATATCGAAGTTGTGAAGCGAGGTGCTGTAGCCGGCGTCGTCAACCAGGTTGCCGTCGCGGTCGAATTCCGGGTAGCGGTTGGTGGCGACGGTCAGCCGATCGGTCGAGGCGTAGATGGTCTGACCATCAGTGAGAACGCCGAGGCTGTCGACAAGGTCGAGACCCTCATTGGCATCGACAGTCAGCACCGTGACCGACCCGAAGCCGGCAAAGTCAGCTGGAAGGTGCATGCGATTGCAATCGAAGAGCTGAGCCTCGGTGTTTGAGCCATCGGGATTCACCAGGCGGTAGCTCGGCAGCCACTGGTCGATGGTGCTGTCCTCGATGATGGCCCGGTTGGCGATCTCGGCGCCCTCCTCGGCAGCCTGGTTGGAGGGATAGACGAAGGGAAAGTGGCCGATGCCGGTGCTGATCACGAATCGGATCGTGCCGTTGACCTCTCGGGCCGAGAGATGCTGACCCTCGAACTCCAGGGTGGCACCGATCTCGCCGGAGCTGATATCGACCTCGACCAGGCGGGTGGTGTTGATGCCGTACGGGAGATCGGCGTTTCGGCCAAAACCAATGTCGCTCCAGCCATTGGCCATGAGGAACACCCGGTCGCCGACGAGGAACATCTCATGGGCATAGGTGTCGTCGGCAAGCTTGATGTCCATGACCATGTCAAGACCACGACCGGTGGTGTCGAAGACAGTGAGTCGCTGGCCGGTAAGGACGACCAGCCGGCTGCCGTCGGTTTTCACCAGATCCGGCTCCTCGACGTCGGTCTCCTGGTTGTTGGTTCCCGAGAAGTTATCGCCGCCTTCTCCGCTGGCTCCCTCTGCCTGCATCGTTGTGGTCGGGGTCGCTGGCGCCCCACCGCTGCTGTCGCTCATGGCGTCGTCGGCTGCCATTTCATCATCTTCCATGGCCACATCGGTCTCGTCGCCGAACCAGTACTGGCCGCCGTTGAGACCGTAGGGCCCGACATGCTCGAGGCCTTCCTCGACAAGACGAGTGAGAAGCACATCGCAGTCGCCCGGTATCTCGAGACCGGACGACGTCAGGATGATGCCGTCGGTCTCCAAGTCAGTACCCGGCGCCGTTTGCTCTGATTCTCCATCTGAGGTGCAAGCGCTGGCGATCAAAGCAGCGGCGAGAACAGTTGTGAGTGCTCGTGATTTTCGCATTGGTGGGTCCTGGGTAGTCGTTGAGCGATGTGCAAGCTCAGACGACCCATCGGCTGACCATGGTTCCCTGATGACCCGGCTGTAACGAAACCGCAATATTTACTGGGCGGGAAGCCACTCCGGTCGGGTGGTCTCGAAGCTATCGATGGCGTCGGCATGCCTCAACGACAAGCCGATGTCGTCGAGTCCTTCGAGAAACCGCTCTCGGGTGGCATCGTCGAGTGGAAAGTCAACAGTCAGGTCCAATTCCGGGACCTCGACCTGTCTCCGGTCGACGTCGATGGTGATTTCCAGCTCCGGGTTGGCTTCGACGGCAGCCAGCAGTTGATCAGCCACGTCGGCCGGCACAACTACCGGGACCAGCCCGTTCTTGGTCGCGTTGTTGCGGAAGATGTCACCGAAGCGAGCAGTGATCACCGCTTCGAACCCGTATTGCTGGAGTGCCCAGACCGCGTGTTCGCGGCTCGAGCCGACACCAAAGTTGGGGCCGGCGATCAAAATGTTTGCCGCCGCGAAGCGCTCGTCGTTGAGAACGAAGCTTGGTTCGTCCCGCCACTCTGAAAAGAGGCCCTTCTCGAACCCGGTTCGCTCGACCTGCTTCAACCAGTCGGAGGGAATGATCTGGTCGGTGTCGACATCGGATCGGTCGAGGGGAACCGCCCGTCCTGCTACCACTCGTACTGCCTTCATAGCGCTGCTCGTCTCTCGTTCGTGGTCCGGGACATCAGTTGAGGTCGGCCGGGGTGGCGAATGTTCCGTTGATGGCGGTGGCCGCAGCTACCTCGGGCGATACCAGGTGGGTTCGTCCGCCCCGTCCCTGACGACCTTCGAAGTTTCGGTTGCTGGTCGACGCCGAGCGCTCGCCCGGTTGGAGCTTGTCGGGGTTCATGGCCAGGCACATGGAGCAGCCGGGCTCTCGCCAGTCGAAGCCGGCTTCGGTGAGTACGGTGTGCAGACCTTCCGCTTCGGCCTGAAGCTTGACGGCTAGCGATCCGGGTACCACGAGGGTGCGGACGCCATCGGCTACTTTGCGGCCCCTAGCCACGTCGGCGGCCGCTCGTAGATCCTCGATTCGGCTGTTGGTGCATGAACCGATGAAGACGGTGTCGACCTTGATATCGCTGAACGGCGTGCCCGCGGTGAGGCCCATGTACTCCAGGGCCCTGGACGCTGCGTCTTGTTCGTTGGGGTCGGCGTAGGAGGAGGGATCGGGGACCGAACCGGCCAATGGAGCCACCTGGCCGGGGTTGGTTCCCCAGGTCATGTGGGGGCCGATTTCCGATGCATCGATGACGATCTCGGCATCGAAGGTTGCGCCATCGTCGGTTGGCAGGGTGCGCCAGTCGGCAAGTGCCTGCTCCCAGGCCTCGCCCTTGGGGGCATGCTCGAGGCCCTCGACGTAGGCGAACGTTGTGTCGTCGGGCGCGATCATGCCGGCTTTGGCTCCGGCCTCGATCGACATATTGCAGACTGTCATCCGACCTTCCATCGACAGCGAGGTGATGGCTTCGCCTCGGTACTCGATGACGTGTCCGATACCGCCACCGGTCCCTATCCGACCAATGATTGCAAGAATGATGTCCTTGGCTGTCGCACCGGGCTGGACCTGGCCCTCCAGGGTGATTGCCATGGTTTTTGGTCGCACCTGGGGAAGGGTTTGGGTGGCCAGCACGTGCTCGACCTCGCTGGTTCCGATACCAAAGGCGAGGGCGCCAAAGGCACCGTGGGTCGCAGTATGAGAATCGCCACACACCACGGTCATGCCAGGTTGGGTGAGGCCTTGCTCCGGCCCGATCACATGCACAATGCCATACCCGGGAGAGCCCATGGGGTGAAGAGTGACGCCAAAGTCTTTGGCGTTTTTCCGCATGGTGTCGATCTGTTTGGCGCTGATTGGGTCGGCGATCGGTTGATCGATGTTCTCCGTTGGAACGTTGTGATCCTCGGTGGCCACGGTGAGATCGGGTCGTCGAACCTGACGACCGGCCAACCGCAGGCCATCGAAGGCCTGTGGCGAGGTGACCTCGTGGACAAGGTGCAGGTCGATGTAGAGCAAATCGGGGTCGCCGCCGGTGCCTTGGTGGACCAGATGGCGCTCCCAGAGCTTGTCGGCCAGCGTTCGGGGTTGGGACATGGTGCCGAATATAGGCTTAGCTGGCCCCGGAGCGAAGTCGAAATGGCCGGCCCGGTTAGGGCCCTAGTTCGCTAGCTCGACGACGGTGACTGCCAACAAGCCACCCGGTGCCTCGTACTGCACGGTTTCGCCCGGTTTTGCCCCAAGGAGGGCCTTGCCCATTGGCGAGCCGGGTGACATGACCGTGACTCCCTCGCGGCGTTCCTCGATCGAGCCGATCAAATACTGTTCGACCTCGTCGTCGCCGTCGTAGCGGATGGAAACCACACAGCCTTCACGAACCTCGTCCAGTGAGCCGTCGTCGTCGACGATGACGACGTCTTCAATGAGAGATGCAAGATGGATGATTCGGCCTTCCATCTTGCCCTGTTCTTCCTTGGCTGCGTGGTAGTCGCCGTTCTCGGACAGGTCGCCGAGTTCTCTGGCCGTTTCGATCTTTTTGGCGATTTCGATGCGACCGCGGGTGGTCAGATCGTCATGTTCGGCCTTGAGCCTGTCGTAGGCTTCTTTCGAGAGTTTTTGACGGTCACTCATCTC
The DNA here is from genome assembly GCA_937930655.1 of uncultured Acidimicrobiales bacterium. GTDB lineage: Bacteria > Actinomycetota > Acidimicrobiia > Acidimicrobiales > SZUA-35 > JAHECQ01. The sequence goes on from CALHBU010000301.1 coordinate 12,655, forward strand.
GGCGAGGCTAGCGCTTGTGGGTTGCCTCCCCGTGTTGGCGTGCGTTCCGAACGCTTGTGCCAAGCTCCCGCCAACCAGTAGTTACCGCTTCCGGAGAAGGTAGCTGGCCTGGATGGTGGTGAGAAGGCCAATGGCCCAGGCTGCGACTGTGCCGGGTTGGGTCAGTCGATCCCGTACCAGACCTCGTTCGCCGCCTGCTATGGAGGCATCCGTGCCGTACAGCGACACGAACTGATACCGCTCGATCATGTAGACGACGGTCAGCAACGTTGCGAGGTAGAAGATCACCGAGAGGGTGGCTCGGGCCTCGGGGACATGCGGGCCGGCGCCGAGCCGGACAGCGACGGCGATGAGCAGGCCAAGAATCACGGCAGTCCACGGTGTCTGGAGAGCGTTGTTGATCTCGAGCACGTACCACGAAACGCCGCTCGCAATCGAGATGGCGAGAGCGGAGATGGTGGAGGTGACACCGTCGAACTCGTACCGTTGTGGCAGGTCGCCGACGACCCGCTTCCGGTGGAGCGGTGTCTCATCGCCCTCAGGGGCATCGGCGGCCGCATCGGTCCACTCATCGGGGGCTGTGCGAACACTGAAGTCGAATGTGGTTGTGGTTTCCATGGTGGTCCCTCCGCCGTAGGCGGTCCTGGGTCTGCAGGTCGCAGATGAGAAGTGGTTGCAGTTGGATCGGCCTAGGTGGCGCTGGACTTGAGGGGTAGAATCGCCTTTCCTCTACTGGCCACAAGGCCCCTTTTTCGAAGGAACGACGTTTTGAGCAACTACCGAGTGGCCATCGTGGGTGGCGACGGCATTGGCCCTGAAGTCATTGCCGAGGGTCTGAAGGTCATCGAAGCGGCCGGAATCGGCCTCGAGACGACCGAGTACGACCTCGGCGGTAGTCGCTATTTGCAAGATGGCATGGTCCTCACCGAGGACATTCTCGACGAGTGGCGCTCGTTCGACGCCATCTACCTCGGCGCCGTCGGCACCCCCGGCGTTCCGCCCGGGGTGATCGAGCGTGGCCTGCTGCTCAAGATGCGGTTCGACCTCGATCTCTACGTGAACCAACGGCCGTTCAAACTCGACGGGTCTCACGATTTCATCGTGGTCCGGGAGAACACCGAGGGTGCCTACGCAGGCGAGGGCGGTTTCCTCCGTAAGGGAACGCCGTACGAGATCGCCACCCAGGGGTCGGTCAACACCCGGATGGGTGCCGAGCGGGCCATTCGCTACGGCTTCGAGTTGGCAAAGACCCGCAACAACCACCTCACTCTGGTTCACAAGACCAACGTGCTCACCTTCTCTGGCGATCTCTGGGAGCGGGCGTTCAACGAGGTGGCCGAGGAATATCCGGAGGTCGAGACCGCCTACAACCACGTCGACGCGGCCTGCATCTATTTCGTGCAGGACCCACAGCGGTACGACGTTGTCGTCACCGACAACCTATTCGGGGACATTCTCACCGACCTTGGTGGAGCCGTTTCAGGCGGTATCGGGCTGGCTGCATCGGCCAACCTCAACCCCAGCCGCACCGGCCCCTCGATGTTCGAGCCGGTTCACGGTTCGGCACCCGACATCGCCGGTCAGCAGAAGGCCAACCCCATTGCGGCCATCCTGTCCGGCGCCATGATGCTCGACTTCCTCGGCGAGCAGAATGCAGCGGCAAAGATCACCGCGGCGTGCGATGCTTGCCTTGACGTGACTGGTTCGACCAGCGAAATCGGCGATGCGGTAGCGGCCAAGCTGTAGATCAGCTCACCAACAACAAGCACGGCAAGACGTTCAACTAGATGAGGCACTTCGATGACTGACGACCCATTTTCTGCACCATTCGGTTCACTGTTCGGCGACAAGATGACGGTGGCCCGGCTGGACGATGGCGTCTACAGCTACCCGGGGGAAGCGCAGCCGTTCGAGAACTTCTCGATGCATCCCGGTGCCCATGTGCTGCACTACGCCAGCGCCTGTTTCGAAGGGCTGAAGGCCCATAGGCAGTCAGACGGAACCCTGGCCATCTTCCGACTCGACGATCACGTCGCCCGCATGGTCAACAGCATCGATCAGATTCAGGTCCCGGTTCCGGACCCGGCCCTGATCAGATCGCTCATCCTCGATTCGGTCGAGGCCAATGCGTCGTTCACTCCCGAACCTCCCGGATCGCTCTACATTCGCCCCACCTTCATCGGCACCACCCCTAACATTGGGGCGGCCGCAAGCCCGGCCGACGAAGGGCTTCTCTATGTGCTCTGCTCGCCGGTTGGCGACTATTTCGCCGGCGGCATTCGTCCTCTCACCATCTACGTCGAGACCAAGACACCACGCACAACACCGCAGTTCGGCATGGTCAAGAGCGGCGCCAACTACGTGATGGCCCTCGGCCCCACCCTCGACGCCAAGCGCGATCACGGCGCCGACCAGGTGCTGTTTGCCACCGGCGATGACACCACCGAGACCGGCGCATCCAACTTCTTCCTCGTCGATGACGACACCGTGATCACCCGTCAGCTCGACGAGACCTTCCTCCACGGCATTACCCGGGATTCGGTGGTCACCATGGCCCAGGATCTGGGCTACAAGGTCGAGGAGCGTCCGATCTCAGCCGGTGAGCTGGGGGAGTGGGCTGGCCACGGCGAGCTTTTCCTTTCCGGTACCGCGGCAGTGATTGCTCCGGTGGGAACGGTCGTTGTCGGTGGCGCCAGCGTGATGGTTGGCGACGGCCAACCCGGCGCCAACACCCTGCGTATCAGAGACGCACTCACCGATCTGCTGATCGGCGACGCCCCCGATCCCCACGGGTGGCGTACCCCCGTGGCTGGTTGAACGGCGCAGCGTGGAGATCTCCCGTCAGGCCGTTCGTGACCCCGCATGGCCAGGAGCGGTGGAGATTTTCGACACCACCCTGCGAGATGGTTCACAGTTCGAGGGCATAGCACTCACCGCCGACGACAAGCTGAAAATCGCAGCCCAGCTCGACCATCTCGGCGTCCACTACATCGAAGGTGGGTGGCCCGGCTCCAATCCGAGAGACGACGAGTTCTTCCAGCGATGCGCGGCCGGCGAGCTGTCGTTGGGGGCGTCGAAGCTGGTGGCGTTTGGTTCGACCCGTCGGCCAAAGGGCAAGGTCGACGACGACCCAACGCTGCGGAACCTACTGGAGGCAAACACCGGCATTTGCTGCATTGTGGCCAAGAGCTGGGACTACCACGTGCTCGAGGCGCTGCAAACCACCCTTGACGAAGCGGTGGCGATGATCGCCGAGTCAGTCGAGTACCTGCGAGCGAACGGGCGGCGCGTGTTCGTCGACTTCGAACACTTCTTCGATGGCTTCAAGCGAAACCCCGAGTTCACTCTGCGGGCGGTCGAGGCGGCCGCTGTTGCCGGGGCTGACACGCTGGTCTTGTGCGACACCAACGGCGGTTCACTTCCTCATGAGGTCGAGGGAGCCACCCGCACCGTCGTCGACATGTTCGGCGAACACACCGTTGGCATGCATACCCAGAACGACACCGGCTGCGCGGTGGCCAATGCGTTGGCTGGGGTTCGGGCCGGTGCTCGTCATGTTCAGGGCACCATCAACGGCTACGGCGAGCGCACCGGCAACTGCGATCTCACCACCTTCGTCCCCAACCTGAGCCTCAAGATGGGGATCGAAACCCTGCCCGAGGGAGCGTTAGAACGACTGACCAGTGTCAGCCACCATGTTGCTGAGCTGGTCAATCTTCCGCCAAACGACGCGCTGCCCTATGTCGGTCAGTCGGCGTTCGCCCACAAAGCCGGGCTCCACACCTCGGCCATTGCCCGCCGGCCCGATGCCTACGAGCACATCGACCCGGCGGCGGTCGGAAACGGTACCCGGTTCCTGGTCTCAGATCTTTCTGGCCGGGCCACCATCGAGCTCAAGGCAAAGGAACTCGGCCTCGAACTCGACGGTCAGCAGATGAAGACGGTGTTGGAAGAGCTCAAGACGCTCGAACACGCCGGCTATCACTTCGAGGCGGCCGATGCTTCGCTCGAGTTGCTGATGCGGCGGGCCACCGGTTGGGTCAATCCCCACTTCAGCCTGGAGTCGTTCCGGGTAATGGTCGAACACCGGCCGGGCGAAAAGATGGCGTTGGCCATGAACCCGCTTGGCCACTACGACGGCGTTGAGACCGAAGCCACCATCAAGATTGCGTTCGGTGACCGGCGGGTGGTGGCCACAGGCGAGGGCAACGGACCGGTCAACGCCCTCGATGCGGCGTTCCGGACAGCTGCCGAAGGTCGGTTCCCCGAGCTGGAAGCGCTCAAGCTGACCGATTTCAAGGTGCGAATCCTCGACTCGGCCCTCGGTACCGGGGCCATCACCCGGGTTCTGGTCGATGCCACTGATGGCGTGAATCGCTGGACCACCATCGGGGTCAGCGAGAACATCATCGAGGCCAGCTGGCAGGCCCTGAGCGACACCATCGTGTACGCCCTGTCCTAACGAGTCCTGTTTCGCCGGGCTTCCACCCGGATCTGGCTCACAACTTTGGCGGACCCAGGTGCCGCTCCCCATCTTTTGGCGGACCTGGCGATCGTGAGCGGTCATTTGGCCGGACAGAACGAGAATGTCGGTCGCTGGGGCCGCCAGAATCGGCTGATCGGTGAGGGCTTCTCAGCCGCCGAACTGCCAGACCATGACGACGATGGCTGCGACGAGCAATAACTGGGTGAGCCCCTCGCCGAGGGCCAGCTTCTTGGCGGCTGCGGTGGCTTCGCCATCGGACCGGAGCTCGGCTGACGGTTCCATGGCAGCTGCCCGCTCGGCCATGGCCTTCACCGAGGGCTTGACCATCCCGTGGGCCAACCCCACCAGGGCAATCCAGATGACGAAACTGGCGCTGATCCACGGCTCGCCGAACCCGACGTCGCCACCGCTGAGGCTCACCATGATGATTCCCAGCACGAACACTGCATAGATGGCGTAGTGGGCGATCTGAACAACCGTCTGGGTTGCGTTGAGCAGCACCTTGGCCTCCTGGGCTGACGACGCATAGGCACGGCTGTTGTAGGCCCCGTGAGCTATCACTCCGCCAAATCCAACGATGGCGGCGACGATGTGAAGCAAAAGGATGATCTGGTAAATGGCAGAAGGCTCGTCCATTCGATCCACGGTAGCCTCGCGGTTGTGGCTGCCCCCGACTATGTGCCGACGGATCCAACGAAGCGTGTGCGCCGCTATCAGTCGCCGCCCCGCCGAGCCGGTTCGTGGTCGGCGACCCGCCCCGGGGATCTTCCCGGCGGTCAGCCGATCGGCACCCGACTCGGAAGCCAGGGACCGGATCAGGGCTACATCTACAAGCTGGTCCCCTTGCTCGACGACGAACTCCATCTAGGCGATGTCGAACGCGACGATGCCGTCGCCGGTGCTGTTGTAGTAGCGCTCAAGCGGGCCGCCCACTTTGGTCGGGCACCGGTGATCCACGACCTTCGGCTGGCCTACAAAGTCTTCGGCTTTCTCGACCCCGAAGCTCCGGCCGACCTGGTGGAGCAACGAGAGCTGATGTTCGACCAAATCCGAAGCAACCATCACTACGCCGAGCGGCGAGCGGTTGCCGACGCGGTTCCAGTCGAGATCCTGGCCACTGCACCAGCGGTGATCGATCTCAATTACGACACCGACTGGCGCCGGAACCTCAACCTGTAGCCTCGGGCTGTGACCGTCCGAGTCAGATTCTCACCCGCTCCCACCGGCTACCTCCACGTAGGAGGTGCCCGATCGGCCCTGTTCAACTGGATGTACGCCCGCCATACCAGCGGAGTTTTCGTCCTACGAATAGAGGACACCGATGCCGAGCGCAGCCAGCCTGAGCTCACCGAGGTCATCAGAGAGAACCTCACCTGGCTCGGCATGGACTGGGACGAGGAGTATCTCCAGTCCGATCGCTTCGACAAGTACCGGGCGGCCGCCGCCGACTTCCTTGATCGAGGTCTGGCCTATCGCTGCGATTGCACCCAGGACGCGGTGAAGGAACGGGCCGAGGCTCGGGGCGAGTCGTCCGGGTACGACGGTCACTGCCGGGACCGCGATGTGCAGGCAGGCGATGGTGTCGTGGTTCGCTTCCGCACCCCCGACGACGGCGTGACCGGTTGGGACGATGTCATCCGGGGACGGGTCGAGTTCGAGAACGCCCTTCTGGAAGACTTCGTGATCGTGCGGGCCAGCGGCGTGCCGCTGTTCCATGTGGCCAACGCCTTCGACGACCTGGACATGGGCATCACCCATGTGGTGCGAGGCGAGGATCTTGTCAACACCGTGCCCAGGGTGCTGCTGCTGCGAGAGGCGATGGGTGGCGGTGAGCCGCCGGTGTTCGCTCACTTGCCGCTGATCGTTAACGAGAAGCGCCAGAAGCTCTCCAAACGGCGGGACGACGTGTCGGTAGGCGACTTCGCTGATCGAGGCTTTCTTCCTGAGGCCATGCGGAACTACCTGCTCACGCTGGGCTGGGGTCCGAAGGACGACATCGAGATCCGGCCCATTGGTGAGTTCATCGAACAGTTTGAGCTTTCCGATATCAACAAGGCACCGGCCTTCTTTGACATCAAGAAGCTGGAGCACTTCAACAGCGAGTACATCCGGGCCCTCGAACTTGAAGAGTTCAAGGAACGGTCGCAACCGTTCTTGGCCGGAATGCCAGCGGAGCTGTTCGAGCTGGTGGCAGCCGACATCCAGGGTCGGGTCAAGCGTCTCGACGAGGTGCCGACCTTCGTTGATTGGATCATCGGTGAGGCGCCGGAGCCTTCGGAGAAGGATTGGAAGAAGGTCATGGGCAAGGACGGCGTTGCGCAGGTTCTCGACCTGGTCATAGAGCGATTCGAAGACTGTGACTGGAAGGCAGAGACACTCGAAGAGATCGTCTTTGCGGTCGGGACCGAGCTGGACACCAAGACTCAGCTGCCGGTTCGCTTGGCTGTCACCGGAAGCCGGTCAGGCCTTCCGCTCTTTGAGCCTCTGGCCACCCTCGATCGTCAAACGGTGCTCGAGCGGCTCCGATCGGCCCGAGCTCGGCTGTGACCGAGGGCGACGACGACGCCCAGCTCGAGGGCGGCGAAGAGACCGAAACTGATGCCGACAGCTTGGAGCCAGTTATGCAAAAGGGCGGCCGCCGCCGACTGGCCGTTGTCGGTGTGCTCGTGCTGCTCGCTGTTCTCTATGTCGGCACCACCTTCCTCGATGTCTGGCTGACCTCCCGGCAGGAGTTCTCGGGAATAGCTCCGGCCGCAGTGGTGCTGGGGGCCGCCCAATACGACGGTGAGCCGTCGCCGGTCTTGCGGGGCCGTCTCGACCGGGCCGCCGAGCTCTATTTTGACGGCTCGGTTGACATCATCGTCGTCACTGGCGGCAATCAGGAGGGCGACGTCACGACCGAAGCCAAGGCCAGTTATGACTATCTGCGTACCGCGGCCAATGTCCCGGACGAGCAGCTTCGCCTCGAGGTCGACGGCACCTCAACCTACGAGTCGCTGGCCGCGTCGGCCCGTTTCCTGCTCGATGATGGCATCGAAGACGTGGTGATTGTGACCGATCCCTATCACGCCAGGCGAGCCACTCTTGTAGCGGAGGAGGTTGGGCTCAACCCGATGGTGTCATCGACCGATGCCGAGGTGACCCTCGAACGGTTGGTGGCCGAGACTGGCGCCGTGGCTGTCGGACGCATCATCAGTTTCCGCCGCCTCGACCGCTATTTTGGGTAGGCAACGGGGGCAGTTCCGCTACCCTTTGTCACGGCCCGCAAGGGTGCATCCTTCGGGGATGGTGTAATTGGCAACACAACTGGTTCTGATCCAGTCATTGGGGGTTCAAGTCCTCCTCCCCGAACCAACGAGCAGACTCGATCGGCACGTCGTCGGCACCCAACCCATGTTGGGCGCTGGCCGTCGTCTCGCTAGGCTCCGCTCGCTCCTTGCCCCGTTCGTCTAGCGGCCTAGGACGCCGGCTTCTCATGCCGGTAGCACGGGTTCAAATCCCGTACGGGGTACTCTATTTCGCCGGGCTTCCGCCCGGATCCGGCTTGCAGCCGCTGGCGGTTCCAGGCCCCGCCCTCACTGTTCTGGCGGTCCTAGACCCCGAGAGAGGGGCGGGTAGCCGCCGGTTGGCTTGCGGTGGGGCGTGCAGCCGCCAGCTAGCTGTGTTGGAAGGTGTCCAGCTCGGAACGTAGGCGTTGTTCGTCGTAGCGGCTGAAGAAAACGGCGGCTACCAGGTAGAGCACCACACCAGCGAGACCGGAGAGTCTGATGCCGAGGTCGTCGCCAACGTCTCGGCCAAAAGAGGTGAGCAGGGCAAAACCCACCACGCCAACGGTCTGACCCAGCTTTTGCATGAAGGTTCTGGCGGCAAAGAACATCGCCGCCGTTGCCTCGCCCTGTTGATGGGCCGAGTGCTCGGCGATGTCGGTCAAGATCCAGCCCGGCAGAACGCTCAGGATGGCGAACGGCCCAGCAAAAATCACGATCAGCAGCACGGCCTGAAGCCAGGCGTGGATTGGATACAAGCCAAGAAAAACAATGCCGAAGAAATCCAGTGATGCAGCACCGAAGGCCAGCACCACCAACTGTTTGCCGCTCCGGCGCTTGGCCAGCCGATTGACGAATGGATAGAGCACCAGGGCGATGAGCACCATCAGGAGAAGAAGAGGAGCGGTAAGGGTTTCCTCCAGCTGAAGAAGCACGGTGAGGTAGTACAGGAGGCCGGTTTGGATGATGGCCAGCCCACAGAAGTAGGAGAAGTCGGCCGCCAGGTAGAACCGGAAAAATGGATTGGCGAACACGGTGGCCAACGACTGTCGAAGGGGCTGAGCGCTCGGTTCAGATCGTGAGAGAGCCGGCTCGTCAACGGTGAAGGTCGGCACCAGCATGGCGAACGCCGCTAGGACCGAGACCACGACAACTGCGCCCTGCCAGGCTCTGATGGGAGCGAACCCGGCTCCTTCGAACACCGCAGAAAGAAACGGCGTGGTGGCGGCGACCACAATGCCAACGGCCCACGCCACCGACGTCACCGTCGCCAGGTCCAATCGTTCCTCCGGGGTCCGGCCAAGATCGGCGACCAGACTGAAGGCCGGCGTGACATACGCGGTGAGCGAGATGTAGAGCACCACCTGAACGCCAAGCAGCCACGCGATGTTCCATCCGCTTTCCCGCTCAACCGGAGGTACGAACAACAGCACAGCGGCAAGTGCGGCTGGCACTGCCCCGACGGTCATGAAGGGAATACGCCGACCTTTGGGGTGGGCTGACCGATCGGAGAAGACGGCGATGAGCGGGTCGGTGATCGCATCGGTGAGCCGACCAGCGGCAGCCACCAGGACGATGGCGTTGAGCACGAAGAGAAAGGTTGCGTCGGTTACCAGGTTGGGAAGCCCGGCTGCTTCCGGAGGCAGGTAGAAGAAGACCAGCAGGATGGCCACCATGTTGATCAGGACCGACATCCCGCCATGGCCGACACTCAACCCGACAACTGCTCGTCGGGGCAAAGGTTTGAGTGCGTCTCTCGGCCGGGTGCCGATTGTGTCGTCCGACAAGGCGACCACTGTAGGAGCCTGTACCTTCTGGCGTGTGTTGCTCCGAACGATGGGACTGTTACTGGCGAGCGCCCTGTTGATGGCTTGTACCGGCGAGGCCAGCACCCCTATCGATCTACGGGCCACCACCACAAGCGCGCCACCGGTCACCGGCGTTCCACTTCTCGACGACGACCCGAATGCCGAGGCCAGGGAACAGATCAGACAACTGGCGGAGCAGCAATGCCTTGATGACCCGACCAAGACTGAAGGCGTGGTTCGGATCGTAGAGCCGGAGACCGAGCAGGTCGTGGGCGAGCTGATTGTTGATTGTGCCGAAGTCCGGGAAGGCACCGACTAAGGCTGTTCAGCTCTAGCCAACCAACGACAGGCCGAGCCAAGCCGAGGCAATCCCGAACACCAGTGTTGTGCCGAGATACAGCAGCGCAGTCGCCGATCGACCTTCTCGATGGAGCGCCGCCACCTCATTGGCCAGGGTTGACCAGGTGGAGAGGGCTCCGAGGAACCCAACGCCGAGTAGGACCTCCGACGTTGATCCGGTGCCGTGGAGGAGTCCGAGGCAAAGACAGGCCAGGGTGTTGGCGGCGAGCGTCCCGAGGGGCAGGTTGTCGTTGAAGCGTTCGCCAAGCTGCCAACGAAACAGTCCACCCGCCGCGGCCAACGGCAGAAAGGCCAGAGCGACAAGCATCAGACCGGCTCCCGTTCGGTTCCCGTGGTGGTTGCCAGTCGGAAGCCGGCGACTGCGGCGAGCACTGCAAGTACGACGGTGACGGCGGTGGCCTGAAGCGCAGTTGTGGGCTGGCTGTTGTCGAGATGCCGGGCCACGTCGAGAGCGAACGTCGAGAACGAGGTGAGCCCACCGCAGAAGCCGGTGCCGAGAAGAAGCCAGGTGGATCGGCTCAACGAGGGCCTCCGGCCGGCTAGCCAACCGATCAGGAATGATCCGACAACGTTTAGGACTACCAGCTGATTGCCGTTCTCAACTATGGAGGTAAGAGCCCACCGAATGACGGCCCCGGTGGTGGCTCCCGCCGCTACCAAACCAGCGGGCGGCAACTGGTGGATGCCCGTCCGGGATGTCATGGAGCCAGTGTGGCCCACGGCGAGGGATTGGTTGGTCGATAGGGTCGCTCTGTGACCGACGATGCTCCCTCAACCGAGTTCGCCTCGACCC
>CALHBU010000302.1 GCA_937930655.1 uncultured Acidimicrobiales bacterium
CGTGGTGGCAGCTTCATGGTGGCAGCTACCGTGGCCCGGCACAGCACAGCACCGCACCGCACCAGCGGAGAAAGTGAGCATTACATGCTCGAAACAGGCACCGAGGCACCGGATTTCACGGTTCCAGATCACAACGGCGTAGCAACCACGCTGTCAGACCACCGAGGCAGCTGGGTTCTGCTGTGGTGGTATCCCAAGGCTGATACCCCTGGTTGAACGCTTCAAGGAGAGGGTCTGCGTGATCAGGCCCCGACGTTCACCGAAGCCGGATGCACCGTGCTCGGCATCTCGTTCGACACACCGGCCGACAACAAGGCCTTCGCCGAGAAACTCGACTTTCCGTTTCTGCTGCTGAGCGATCCCGACAAAGCCGTCGGCACCCAGTACCAGGTGCTCCGGGACCCGGACGATAAATTCGCCAACTTCCCTCAGCGACATAGCTACCTCCTCAATCCAGAGGGCACGATCGCTGCGGTCTACGAGGTCGGTGACCCGGCAGGCCATGCAGCCCAGGTGCTGACCGATCTTGAGGCGCTCAAACGCTGACGATCGGTCCCTCAGACTGATATCGAGTCGCCACGAGACACAGCCGTCGGGCCCATCTGGGCCTAGCGGCTGTGTCATCTGGGCCTAGCGGCTGTGTCGTGGCATGCTGACCGGATGGAAACCATTGGGGACATCACCGTAGAGATCGGCGACGACAACGTCGCTGTTGTTCAGATCAACCGAGGCCCGAACAACTTCTTCAGCCTCCGCATGCTGTTCGACCTTAAATCGGCCTTCGCTCACGCCGCCGACAATGGCGGCCGTGCCATTCTGCTCTGCGCCGAGGGTAAGAACTTCTGCGCCGGCGCAGACTTCAGCCCCGATGGCGGACGCAACCAGGCCGACGACCCCGAACTCGCCGGTCGGCACATCTACGACGAGGCAGTCGACCTGTTCAGCTGCCCCATCCCCGTTGTCGCCGCAGTGCAAGGAGCATCGGTCGGCGGCGGACTCGGACTGGCCTGCATGGCCGACTTCCGGGTCGGCGGCCCCTCAACCCGTATGACTGCCAACTTCGCCCGCCTCGGCTTCCATCAGGGTTTTGGTCTCAGCGTCACACTGCCCAACATCGTTGGCAAACAAATGGCTCAGGAGCTGCTCTACACCGGACGTCGTATCAAGGGTGACGTAGCCGGCGAGATCGGTCTCCTCGATCGCTACGTCGAGGACGACCAGATCAGGTCGGTTGCCCACACTCTTGCCGCCGAGATCGCCGAGTCGGCTCCGCTGGCCGTTCGGTCCATCAAGAATACGCTCCGTGGCCACCTTCCCCGGGAGATCCGGGCCATCACCGACCACGAACTGGTCGAGCAGAACAAGCTGCAGCAGACCAGCGATTGGAAGGAAGGGGTAAAGGCCATGTCAGAACGCCGCACCCCCAACTTCACTGCCAGCTAGCCACACCGAAAGACGCCGGCTTCGCTGGCCAAATGGGTCATGGGAACATCGTGGGCATCGGTGGGCAGCCCACCGACGATGAACCCATCGGTCACCCCGACTCGCACAACACCATCGCCCAACCGGGCCAGCAAGCGGTCGTAGTAGCCCGCGCCGTGACCCAACCGGGATCCATCCATGGCAAAGGCCAGCCCGGGGACGAGTACGACCGCTACGGCTTCATCGGCAAGCACTGGCGCATCAGCTGTTGGTTGCAGGTAGCCAAGTCGGTGCCGTTCAAGTTGGCCGTTCTCGGGACCGGCTTGATCGATCGGATGAATGGTAAGCGCTCGGTCGGTCGAGGCGTCAGGGGTGCGAGTGAGCGCCAGCTTCCATCGAGGATCAAGCGGTGCCAGGGCAACCAGATCGGGCTCGCCCGGCAAGGCCGAGTAGGTGACAACGACGTTGCGGCCACTCGCCGGATCCAGCGTTGTCAAGAAGTGTCGGATACCGGCCACCACCCGACCGTGCTCGATTGTGAGACCGTCCCGGTTCGCCCTGGCACGCTCTCGCCACTCGGCCTTGGTTCTCGGTGTCTGCTGTTGTGTCATCGGCCCTCCGAGCGGGACGCAAACCAGGCGCCGGCCAGGGTGAGAAACCCGCCCGCTACCTGAACCCCTTCGAGAACGTCGTTGCGAAAAAGAACACCGAGTAGCGCGGCAACCGGCGTTGCCAGGTAGGTGATGACCGAGCTTCGGGTCGAACCCACCCGAGCGCCAAGGGCACCCATGGCAACGTAGGCCAAACCGGTTCCGCCTGCCCCCAGAGCGACCACAGCAAGAAACGGTCGGGGTTCGAAGGTTGAGTCGGTCAAACCGAGGACGAAGCGAGGAACGGTGAGCACCGCCCCCACCAAGTGCACCCTCCAGATCACTGGCAGCGCGCCGTAGGTCTGTTGGAGAGGGACAGCAATGTTGAGCGAGATTCCGTAGCCAGAAATGGCACCGACAACCATGAAGACACCAAGAGCCGAGTCGCCCCCCGCACCCAATGAGGGGAGGCTGATCAGCACGATACCGACGACGCCAATGGCCACACCCACCAGCTGGAGAGAGCCGGGCAACCGCCGAAGAAGCACCGAGGCCACCAGACCGACCAGTAGCGGCGTGCCTCCGTTGATCATGCCGGCCACGGCCGACGAGATGTGTTGCTGCGCCAGCGGAAACAGAGACAGTGGCAGGGCCGACCAGGTGGCACCGAGCACGGCTATCTGCCGCCAGTCGCTACGAGCAATCGGGACCCAGGCCGCAGGGAACAAACTGAGGGCCAGGAAGCCGAACGCAATACGTCCAAAGCTGACAACACCTGGCGAGAACGCATCAAGGCCGACCGACATGAAGAGGAAGGACGAACCGAACACCAGCGAGGCAGTGGCCAGCAGTCCCCAGTCGAGCGAGGTGAACGGGCCGGTGTTGCTGCCTTCCGATGTCGCGAGAAGGCCGGTGCGGGTCACGTTCGGCACACTAGCCAGGCGGCCAGTCGGGTCGGCCCGGTTTTCGGTGGCCGGCCACCATACTGGCTAGTGTTCGTGGATGGGGAGCACCGGTAACGCAGGAACGGTAACGGCGGAACAACTGGCGGAACGGGTGGGTGAGCTGGTCCGGATTCCGAGTGTCAACCCGCTCCAAGCCGGACCTAAATCTGGCGACGACGGTGAGCGCAGCGTGTCAGCGTGGCTGGCCGACCAGGCCGACGCGTTGGGCGCCGATGTCACGGTCGACGACATTCTCGACGGCCGGGCCAACGTGTACGCCAGCTTCGAAGGTCAGACCAAAGAGACTCTCACCATCGACGTCCACCTCGACACTGTCGGGGTCGAACACATGACCGACGACCCGTTCGATGGCCGCATCGAAAACGATCGGGTGTACGGCCGGGGCGCCGTCGATACCAAAGCAACGCTGGCCATCGTGTTGTCGCTCATGGAGGAGCTACGCAACGAGGGCAAGCGTCCGGTGCCGACGATCAACCTGGTCGGCACCATCAGCGAAGAGATGGGTGGCCTCATCGGCGCCAGCGGCTACCGCGACTGGCTGCTCGACCGAGGCATGACTATCGATCAGATGGTGGTGGCCGAGCCGACCATGTGTGCGCCCGTCCACGGCCACAAAGGCGGCATCGGGCTTGAACTCATGGTGCACGGCCATGCCGCTCACTCTTCCAAGCCCCACCTTGGGCAGAACGCCATCAGCGGCGCAGCCCGGATCGTGATGGCGCTCGATGCCGAACAGCAGCGCCTCGAGCAGTTGGAACCGCCGACCGCTGTCGGCAACGGGTCGGTCACGGTCAACGAGATCGAGGGTGGGCTGGCCCGCAACATCATTCCCGACTGGTGCTCGCTCTACGCCGGACGACGTCTTGCTCCCGGCGAAGTTCCCGAGGAGGTATTGGCTCAGCTTTCCACGGTCATCACCGAAGCTTCGGCTCCGCTTTCGGTCGACATCGAGGTGGTCAACGGCGAGGGAAGCGCCGCCTTCTATCAAGACCCTGACGGTCCGCTCGTGCAACAGCTGGCAGCCATGGCCGGCACCAGCCCCGACGTTGCAACCTATGGCACCAACGCCCTCCGCTACAGCGAGGTGGCGAAGGAAATCGTGGTGTTCGGGCCGGGCTCGATCGACCAGGCTCATCAGGCCGTTGAGTGGATCGAGATCGAGCAACTAGCTCTCTCGGCCGACATCTACCGGCGATGGTTCCGAGGTTGACGAAATCGCGCTCGATGGGGGGTCGTGGGTCATTCCACCCTTCAGTGTGAATTGGCGTTCCAGCTTGGCTAGAAATTACCAATCGCCTCGCCTATCGGGGCGACAACTGTGGGCAGTTGTACATGTTTGATTCTCTCCTCAACGTGATGAGGACTCCGCGCTTTGTTCTGGCGGTTTCCCTTTCGACGGTGTCGGCATCTCTGGTGGCCGGCCCTCTGTTCTATCGCGCCATGCAGGTTCGCTCGGGCGAGATCGAGACTCTCGCCCCCAGCGCCAACTCGACAGCCACCGTCAGCCTTCCGAGCGGCAACCCTGAGGACGCCCTCGTCGTTGAGGTACAGGCGGGCCGGACCACGTTGACCACCGCCGCTCCCGACGTCGGCGACAGCGTCACCGCGACAACCGGCGATTCGGCGACATCCAGCGAGACGGCCGAGATCACAACGGTTCAGTCCAGCGGACAGGACACAACCGAGCCCACCGCGCCTCCGGTCACAGACACCACCGAACCATCGACAACTGTCAGCACCGGCCCCGGTCCCGAGGCACCCACCACCTATCCCCCGCCGACTGCTGCACCTGAACCGACAGAGGCGCCCACCACGACGGCGCCTCCGAAGACCTCAGACCCGATGGCCACCCCAACCGACACCGACTCAACGACGACCCAGCCCGAGACCACCGACCCCGACACCACCGGGCCTGACGGTCCAGACACCACCGGGCCCGACGGTCCAGATACCACGGACCCTGACGGTCCGGACACCACCGGGCCCGACGGTCCAGATACCACGGATGGCACGGACACCACCGGGCCCGACGGTCCAGACACCACGGACCCCGACGACTCAGACCCCGACGACTCAGACCCCGACGACACGGACACCGACGACACGGACACCGACGACTCAGACCCCGACGACTCAGACACCGACGACACGGCCTCCAGCGAACTTCCCCCCGATGACGATGCCGAGGGCGAAGGCGGTTCTAGTGAGGACGGCGAAGAACCACTGGCTGAGGAGTCACCAGCCGAAGACGATCCTCCGCTGGTCCCAGACAGTGCTCGAGTGGAGCACGACAATGGCGGAGCCCCGAACGGTTCGGAGAGTGTCCTCTACTGGTGCGACCCGATGCCGTCTACGGCAGGGTATTAACCGCCAAACCGTCGCTCTGGGGCGATGAGGTGCCATCAGCTCGGACGGCTCGGACGGTGTAGGTGTAGCTGGTGCCGGCGTTCAGTTCCCGGTCGGTGAACCACACGCCGCCGGTCGTGCCGACGATCTCGCCGTCCCGCAAGATCTCGTAGGCCGCGGTTCCGGTGATGGGGGTCCAGTTGAGAACGATGCGCTCCCGGGTCTGAAGCGTCGACCGCAGTCCGCTGGGGGCAGCCTCGCCTTCGGTCGAGACTGCGACGATGCTGGATGCTGGCGATCGG
Source organism: uncultured Acidimicrobiales bacterium (assembly GCA_937930655.1). Taxonomy (GTDB): domain Bacteria; phylum Actinomycetota; class Acidimicrobiia; order Acidimicrobiales; family SZUA-35; genus JAHECQ01. Next base: position 5,626 of record CALHBU010000302.1, read on the forward strand.
GTGCCGTCGGCTAGAACGGCCCGGATCGAGTAGTCGTAGGTGGTGCCAGGAGCCAGGCCGAGGTCGGTGTACCAAACCCCGCTGGGCGAACCGACAACGGTTCCATCACGAACGACCTCGTAGCTTGCCGCTCCGGGGAACTGTTCCCAGTTGAGCACCGCCCGTTCCCTGGTTTGGAGGGTCGAACGTAGGCCGGTCGGGCCCTGATCCGGTTCGGCCGGGGAGTAACGAAGTAGACCTTCGACTACTCGCCCAGTGGTTGGCTCACGGTCGTACTGACCACCGAACCACACCCGACCGTTGCTGTCTTCGTAGATGGCGTAGGCCCCGGCCAGGCCCCGAACGTCGAAGGTCAGCGGGACCAGTTCGCCAGAAGCCTTGTCGATGCCGAAGGCGCCGTTCACCTTCTGCTGGCCGAAGGGATCGGTGGTGGCGAAGTCAGATACCCAGATCCGGTAGTCGGCCAGCACCATTACACCGTCGGGGTTAGAGATATAGGCGCCCAGTTCGAACTCGCCAACCGAGCCCCAGCAGTGACAGCCCGACCACACGGTGTTCTCACCGACATGAATGACCTGTGTGTCGCCGCCGGCCCAGACATCGTCGACACCTTTGTTAGTGAAGAACGTCTGCTCGGCCTGAAGGGTGGAGGCATCGAGCACCATCGTCTGATGGCCCTGGCCGCCGACGTAGACCTTGTCGGCATCGAATTGCACATCATGCATCCACATCGACCAGCC
>CALHBU010000303.1 GCA_937930655.1 uncultured Acidimicrobiales bacterium
TTTGCGTCAACGAGAGCATGAGGATCCCCGATCGACACAAGCACATCCGAGATCCCTGCCATGACCTGTCGGGTATTGGCCTCGTGATCGTCGCTGGCCAACTCGATGGCCGGGCCTACCCGAATGGTCACCTTGGGGCGCGGAAACTGTACCTTTGGCGGCTTTCCTCTCGGCCAGACCAGTTCGGTGCCGCTGAAACCGACCGGCACAACGACCGCATTGGTGGCCAAGGCGATCCGCGAAACGCCACCTCGAGCCGGGCCGACACCTCGAACCCACTCGGCCGGTTTGGTGAGCCGACCCTCCGGCATCAGCGAAAGCAATTGCCCCTTCTCCACCGTCTCGATCGAGATTCGTTCGGCCGACGCCCTCTTGGCCGACGAGGTCGGAATGCAGCCAATCCCGTGCAGCAGTTTGGCGCCCGGGCCTGACTCCATGAGATCGGCCCGCACCTGGATCCGGCTGGAAAGGCCGAACTTGGTGAAGATGGCCATCGTGGCCACGAGGTCAAAAAGGCTTCGATGATTACCGGCCAGAATTGTTGGCCGGTTGTTTGGCAAGGAAAGAATGTCGGGCAGATCGAGCACCGCGCCGAGTTTGGCCATGCTGGTGAACCACGACCCTGACCTTTGGAAGAAGTCGTGGCGATCGATTGGGTTGAACTGATGCTGGGGCAAGTTGGCAACCCTAGGGCGTCCCGGCAGCCTGGCCACGATGGCTCCCAGCGGGCAAGATGACCGCATGCCTCTCGGACCAACCTGGACAATCGGCGACGTCAAAGTCACCAGCATCATCGAGCTCGATCAGCACTGGAAGTTTGGCTGGCTCCTGCCCGATGCCACACCGGAACGGATAGCCGAATTCGACTGGCTCACACCCAACTTCGTCGACCCCGATACCGGCAAGCTGATTCTTCGTATTCAGGCATTGGTGGTGGAGTCCGGCGACGAGATCATCGTGGTCGACACCTGCGTCGGCAACGGCAAGGACCGACCCACTCCCCTCTTCGATCAGCTGCAGACCAGCTTTCTCGAAGACTTCCAAGCAGCCGGGTTCGCGCTCGACGCCGTGACCCAAGTGGTATGCACCCACCTCCACGTCGACCACGTTGGCTGGAACACCATGCAGGTCGACGGCCAGTGGGTGCCGACCTTCCCCAACGCGTCATACATCTTCGGCCGCATCGAATACGAGTTCTGGGAGAAGAACGATGAGACGGCCGTGTATGGCGACGTCATGTCCGACTCCGTTGCACCCGTCGTCGCTGCGGGCCTCTCGGTACTGGTCGAGTCCGATCACCAACTCACCGACGAGGTGCGACTTCGGCCGACACCGGGCCATACACCCGGCCATCAGAGCATCAGCATCTCGTCCCAGGGTCAGAATGCGGCGATCACCGGCGACATGATTCACCATCCCATCCAGTTCCCGGTGCCCGATCTGTCGTCGAGTGCCGACATCGACTCGGCCGAAGCCATCGCCAGCCGGCGGGCCAGCTTTGCTCAGTGGGAGGCCGACGATGCCCTGGTGATCGGCACCCACTTCGCCGGGCCCGGTGCCGGCAAGTTGCGGGCCAGCGGCGACGGCTGGAACTACATCTTCTAGCCAGCTTTGCTAGCTGGCGCCTGCTTCACTGGCTCGGGGGCCAGGGGCGCAACCATCAACACCAATGCCAGCACAGCGAAGAGGGCCGCCCCCACCAACATGGCCGTTCGTGTCGACGTTGCCGCGAAAAGGGCGGCGGCACCGATGGGACCGACGGTTTGACCCAGACGAATCCCGGCAACCCAGGCCGCCATCACTGAGGCCCGCTGATCATCGGGGGCCGAGCTGGTTATCAGATCCTGTAACGCCGGGATGGCGGCGCCATCACCGAGCCCATAAAGAACAGCGGCCAGCACCACCAGGGCCACCGTTGGAGCCACCCCGATGGCCGCAGCCGCAACAGCGATGAGAATCGACGATGCCACCAGCACCTGGCGGGCACCAAGCCGTTGTCGTATTCGGCCCAGATTGAAGGCAGTCAGACTGGCTCCGATGGCAAAGACCGAAAGCACGAGGCCCCGGCTTCCCGGGCCCAGGCCGAACTCATCCTCAAGGTGTACCGGCAGAGCAGTAAGGAAGACACCGAAGATGACCGTGAACAAAAGAACGCCGGACAGCAGAATGGTCAGCACGGTCGGCTGGCGCAGCACCGCAACAGCTCCCCGTAGCTGATCGCCAATCGTCCGCTCGGTGCCTGGCCGAGTGGTGGGAAGCGTTTGCCACGCCATGGCAGCCAGCGGGAGAGAAACCATCCCGAGGGCCAAGGCATACCGCCAACTAGCGACTTCTCCGATGAAGCCGCCCAACGACGGCAGCACCAGCAGGCCAATGGTCAGCACCGCCGAGTTACGGCCAATCAGCTTCGTTCGTTCGAGTCCTGTCCAGTGGTCGCCAATGAGCACCACCGCCAGATTGATCAGACCGGCACCTCCGACCCCTTGGAGGAACCGAGCAAGAAGGAGGAGCTGGAAACTTGGAGCCACCGACGACAACAACGCGGCGAAACCGAAGATGATTAGACACGGAACCAGGACCCGGCGGCGACCAAATCGATCGGCCAGTACCCCGACGATGGGCGCCATGATGACACCGGGCAAGGGTCCAACAGCCACCAGGATTCCGGCCCGCGAGTCAGCCTGACCAAGGTCGGCCAGAATGTCCGGCAGGTTCGCCGTCAGAACCGAATTGGCAATGACCCCGGTAACGGTGACGGCAAAGATCAGCCACAGTCGAGGCCGAGCGGCCTGACTACTCATTGCTCCTGCGGCGGTTCC
>CALHBU010000304.1 GCA_937930655.1 uncultured Acidimicrobiales bacterium
CTCGGCCAACCCGTGGGCAGCCGAGGTGAGCTCGGCCAGATACGGGACCGTGATGACCCCAGCAGCAAGCGCACCAGCTGTCTTCGGGAAGCGGCGGCAGTGGGTGACCATTCGGTGCAAACGAACCGCATCACGATTCGAAACACCAGCCTCAACCTCCAGATACCGGACAGGTGAGGCGTAACCGAGAAAGGCAGTGAGATTGGCCTCCTCGAACTCGATCATGTTGCCGATCGCTTCGGCCTCGATCCGCTCCATCGCCGCAAGAAGACCGGTTCCGGTCTCGCCAGCACGAAGCGCCGACGACCCATCAATCGGCCGCTCAAAGACTGAAGAATCTGTGTTCGCACCCGCCGGTGATCCCATGACTAAACACTAGTCAGGGGGTATGACAGTCAGCCCTGAAGAACCACACCCGCTTACCGCAAAGACTGCACGAGTGCGAGAAAGAGCGAGAATAATTGACGGTGCAATGGCTCAATGCTGGCCTGTCTGGCTATGGCCGAGCCGTTGTCCAGTTTCGAAGAGGCCCTCGCCGGAGGTCACCCCAACTCGCTGGGCCGGACCGAGGAAGTGGTCGACGCTGTCTTGGCCGACCGGTCCCGCCTCAATGACCTGTATCGCTGCTACTTCAGCTCCGATGAGGTGGTGAGGCTCCGCGTAGCCAGCGCCATGAAGCGAGTGACCATCGCCGAACCGGACTGGGTGATGGATTTCATCGACGGATTGCAGTCCGAGATTGCCGCCATCGACCAGGCCTCAACGCAATGGACATTGGCGCTGATCTTCGACGTCCTGGCTAGCCGCCTTTCGCCCCAGCAACGTTCACGGGCCATTGAGATCATGCAGCACAATCTGGAATATCACCCGGACTGGATCGTTCTGAACAACTCGATGAAGGTGCTTGGTCAGTGGGCCAAGAGCGACCCTCAGTTGGCGACATGGTTGCAACCTCATGCCCGGCGCCTGCTCGACGACCGACGGAAATCCGTTGCATCGAACGCCCGCAAGCTTCTCGACCAGCTCACCTAGCCCGTAAACCTCCAACGCTGAGCGTCCTCGCTCCCAACTAGGCTCGGATGGTGTTTCGACGTCTGCTTCTCCTCCTAGTCGCCGTAGTTTCCGTTGTTGCCTCGATGGCCTCGCCTGCCGAGTCCCAGACCCTCACCGACGAGGTCGTCGGACAATTGGACCAAACCGGCCGGTATCTCGAGTTCTCGGCCGATGGCGGGATCGAGGATGGCATCGCCAGCGTCAACCAGCAGGGCACGGCGTTCGCCTGGCTCGATACCGATGCCGATGCCGAAGGCTTCGCCAAGGACCTCATCGCCCAGCTCGATGCCACTGGTTCTCGCTATAAGACGGTGCTGGTCCTGACCAACAGCGGAGTCTGGGCCGAGTCATTCGAGGCCGATGCCGGACCAGCAGCAACGGCTGCTCTGGAGGACTTCAGCCGGGGAGCGGTAGCCGATGGCCTCACTACCTTCGCCGGTACTCTCTCCGGCCAGACAACAGCCACCACGACTGGAGGCTCAACCACTTCGGGCGGATCCACCGGCTCAGGCGGCCTTCCGAGCTGGCTGTGGGGCATCGTGGTCGCTGGAGCGGCGTTCGTCGGCTTCCGCTTCTGGAGTGGCAAGCGCAAGACCAAGCAGGAAGAAACAGACCTGCTGGAAATTGATCGGCTAGAGATCAAAGAACAGCTCAAGGACAATGCCGACCGGGTCATAGAGCTGGGCGACAAGGCGATCGCCTCCGGCGACCCCGACCTTACTCGCACCTACGAGCAGGCGAGCCAGGCATACACCGAGGTGAGCACCGAGATCGACAACGTCACGACCATTGTGGAAATGGACAGGCTCGACGATCGTCTCGATCACGCCGAGTGGCAGTTCGAGGTCATCGAAGCCAAGCTCGAAGGCCGCACTCCGCCGACACTCCCGGCACCGGATACTGACGACGCCCGGCCAGGACCAACCACACCGGCAGCCGCCGACCCGGCGCCGCCGTCCATGGGGAGTCGCAACAATCGCCCTGCTCTCGGCCCCGATGAGTCGGTCTTTGGGGGACGAGGCCCAAGACGATCCAGTCGACGATCTCGATCCAGCAGCTACGGCCAGCGCGGCGGAATGGGTGGCGGACTCGGTGGTATGGGCGGCGGGCTCGGTGGCCTTCTCGGCAGCATCATTCTCGGAGGCGGTATGGGCCGACCCCGCACCTCCCGCCGCTCGCAACGACGACGAGCCTCGACCGGCAGCTATGGCGGAGGGTTCGGCGGCCTTGGCGGAGGCGTCCTTCGACCCCGAGGAGGTGGTGGCCGATCCAGTCGCGGTGGCGGTGGCAGTTTCGCTGGCCGATCCAGTCGCGGTGGCGGGGGTCGGTTCTAGCCGGGTCATCCGCCTGACTGTCACACCCTCACGGCATGATGGAGAGATGGCGGAACTTCCTCGACACCTGTCACCGTCGTCGGCTTCGGCGTTCGATGGTTGCCCTCGTCGTTGGAAGTTCAAATACGTCGACCGTCGACCAGAACCCTCGGGCCAGGCAGCCATCGTCGGAAGCTTCGCTCATACCGTTCTCGAGCATCTGTGTGGGCTCCCAGCGGCCGAACGCACCATTGACCAGGCCAAGGTGTTTGCTCGCCAGTACTGGCCCGATGTCGAGGCCGAGCCCGATTTTCAGGCGCTCGAACTGAGCGACGACGAAGCCCGCGCCTTTCGCTGGCAATCATGGCTAGCCATCGCCGGATTGTGGGAGCTCGAAGACCCGGCCGAGGTCGACGTCGTTTCGACCGAACAGAAGGTCATGGCCGAGCTCTCCGGTGTGCCATTTCTCGGCATTGTCGACCGCCTCGACCGAATCAACGGCAAGCTAGTCGTCAGCGACTACAAGTCCGGCACCCTCCCCGGGGTTCGGTGGCGTGAAGACAAAATGCAGCAGGTTCTTCTCTATGCCGCCGCGGTCACCGAAACCGAAGGCGAGCAGCCGGAGCGGGCCAGGCTGCTCTATCTCGGGCAGCGCATCCTCGACGTCACGGTCACCGACCGCAAGATGGAGCAAGCCACAGAGGAACTCTCAGGAACGTGGGTCGGAATCCAGTCGGCCTGTAGCTCCGACACCTTCGATGCCAAGCCCGGTGTGCTCTGTGGTTGGTGTCCCTTTGCCTCTGACTGCCCCGAAGGTCATGCCGAGCTGGTTCGCCGACAGGCAGCAGGGAAGCTCCCGGCCCATGCTCCGGCCCGGGTCCTCGTTGCCTAACGAGTGGTTGCCTGACGAGTGGTTGCCTAACGAGTGGTTGCCTAAAGATCGGCGCCGGCCGGGTCGATGAACTCGAAGAGCAAACTTCGAGGCGGCAATGAAGACACTTGAGATCGAGCCACAACGAGAGACACCAACCTCCGAAGGTTGGTTCGACGATCCGACAGGCCAACACCACCAACGATTTTTCGATGGCCAGGCCTGGACAGAGCACGTGACCCACACCGGGCCTCTCCCCTGCGCCGGTTGCCCCACATCCTGAGTCAGCCCGTCAGCACGAACCGGTTACGTCAGGGGCCACCTGTGCCACCCCGTCGCCGTCGAGCTGCAGGCCAGCGCTGACGTCGTTTATCTGAGCCAGTATCTCGGTTCGCTGTGCATCGGTGGGCTTGGCCAGCACTCCACCTGGGCCGCGGACCGGCTCTACCCGAAGTGTCACACCGTCTTCCGAGACATCAAGAAGAAAGATGGCGCTGTTGGCGGTGATACCACGGGCAGCCGGGAAGGCGAAGTTTCCGGTCGAGTGCACTACCAGCGTGTCGTCGATCGAGGTGATGCCCTGGAGGACGTGAGGGTGACCATCAATGACCGCGTCGACCCCGAGCCCGGCCCATCGTTCCTCCAGCTCGACCATGAAGTCCGAGGGACAGAGCACCCCCTCCTCGCCACCGTGAACCATGACGATGGTGACATCGGCGGCGGCGATGGCCGCGTTGACCATGGCATCGGCGAGATCAAGGAACGGTGGGCAAGCCCACGCCACCTGCGGACGCACATTCTCCCCGCTGGCTGACCAATCACAGGGCACCCGACTCAAGCTGACCAGTCCGATCTGCCAGTCCCCTACCTCGAGAACAAGAGGCTGATAGGCCGCGTTCTGGTCTCGGCCGGCTCCCACTCTGGCCAAACCAACGGCATCGATCTCTTCCAGGGTCTGGGCAAGAGCCTCGGCCCCAAAGTCGAGCGTGTGGTTGTTGGCCAAGGCGACAACGTCAACACCGGCCTCGACCAAAAGCGGTAGTGCGCTGGGAGGAGACTTGAAGAGAAACGATTTGGCCACCGGTGGGCGACCGACGTCGGGATCAGCGATCGCTGTTTCGAGGTTGAGCACCATGAGATCGGGCTCCTGCATCAGGTCTGCGATTCCGCCGAAGGGATCGAGATCGGTCAATCCCCTGTCGAGGGTGGTGTCACCGGCGAAACCCAACGTGATCGGCCGACGAGGAGCGCTTGTTGTTGGCGAAACGGCCGTTGATGTCGACGAAGTTGCGGTGGTGGACGACACGACCGAGACACGAGCTGCCACGCTCTCAACCTGTCCACCGGGAGAGTCGCCACCGCAGGCCGCGGCCAGCACGACCAACACCGAAAGCAGCGAAAGCAGGCGGGATCTGCGGGGCACAATTCGAACCCTAGGTGCCTGCTTCCAATGCCTGGCGGACCTCGCGAATGGCACTCGGTAGGTCCTGGACGGAGCGTTCGACCACCCCATCGATGGCCAGAAACAAGAAACGGCAGTCGACCACCGGCTGACCGGTGACCTCCGAAAGCGCCAGGGCATACGCCGCACCCTGCAGTCGGTAGCTCTCGAGAAGACGGTCGGCGTCGGCTTCGGACCGCACCGGATCGGTCTTGAAATCGACCACGGTGAGACCATCATCGTTTTCGATCAGAAGGTCTACGTAGCCCTCCAACACTTGAGTGCCTATGGGGGCTGCCACATGAAGTTCGCGCCATGATCGACCGGTGAGAGCCTGGGCAATGGTGGGAGCTGACAACGCCGAGCGGACCAGCTCAGCCACCCGGTCAGCCAACTCGCCAATGCCTTCCCTGTCGGCGTGGAGCCGGGCCATATCATCGAGTCCGTCGCCGCTAGCAAGATCGATGTGCTGAAGAACAGCGTGAACGGCAGAACCAATCGCCGTACCGGCACGACCGCGACGCCAGGGCTGACGTTCGGCATCGGGCTCATCCCCATGGCCATCGTGGGCGGCCAAGGCCGAAGCAATGCCTGTGGCCGACTGGCTTCCCGCGATGGAGGCGTCGGAGATCGCTTTCTCCTGTTGCTCGGTCCAGCGCCGCACTTCACCCTCGTAGTCGCTCGATTCCAATCGGAGCTGGGTGGGCGGAAGGACCTCGTAGCTTTCGTCGCCCCTGACGGCAAAGCTCTCCCACGGCACTGGACAGTCTTCGAGTGCGTCGTGGGTGCGGCGCCCCATGCTGGTGCTTTTGGCCTTGTGGTGGGCGCTCACGACCAGAAGATCCCGGGCTCTGGTCGCAGCGACATAGTGAAGCCGGATTCGTTCGTGGCGGTCCAGAACCTCTTCGACCGAAGCATGAACGTCGAAACCGGCCGTGACTCGATCCTTCCCCAGCTTCACTTCCGGCTCGCCAGTGTCGGAGAACAGGACCGATGGCCCGGTGTTTCGGGACTGCTCGGCCGTCGAGGCCCCAGCCAGCACGGTGATGGGGAACTCCAGGCCCTTCGAGCCGTGAATGGTGAGAATTCGGACGGCGTCGTCGTCGGGCTCAGAAGGAATGGGTTCGGTGACACGGGCCAAATCACTGGCCTGAATCTCGGCCCATCGGACGAAATCGTGGAGATCGCCGCCCTGTACCGCCGAGAACTCCCGAGCCTGGTCACTGAGGAAGCGGTAACGACGCCAACGGTCACGGGGTCGACTAGAAGCCAGGGCCTGCTCCCGCAGACGCCGAGTTCGGACGATGTGCTCGATGAGGCTCGAAGGCTCCATCCACCATCGTTGGGCATGCCAGGTGTTGAGCTCGGCAAAGGCAGTGGCCACCGGATGATGGGACAGATTGTCTGGAATGGTCGCCCGGTAGTCCCAGGAGCCTTGGCCCAACTTCCAGGAGAGCAGGAGATCGTCGCCGATGGCGAAAAGTGACGAACGAAGGGCGCCGACCACGTCGACTGAGTTGGCCGGATCAACCGCCGCTCGGACACCGGCCAAGACCTCTTTGACCTCCTGGGTCGCATAGACCAGCGAGCTGGTTTCGGGCCGGAAGGGCAGCCCCACTGCACCAAACGCCGACTCGAGCGCAGGCAATGACAGCCGTGAGGGTATGAGAACCGCAATATCTTGCAATCGGACGGGGCGCCACTGTCCGTCACGGAAGACTTGACGCTGGTCGTCGCCAACGGCCCGACAGATGAACGCCGCGATGTCGGCTGCTTCCAGCTGCCGCATCTCGCCGGCCTGCTTGTCCTCGTGAGGGCCGCCGAGCACCACCACCGCTGCCGCTCCATCGTCACCATCCTGCGCTTCTCGATGGGGAGTGAGCGGGGTATAGGCCGGCTGAGCTTCGTCGACGCCGTCGCCGATGGCGTTCCCGAAGAGGTGATTGACGAAACCAACGACCCCGGGCACCGACCGGAAGTTGGTGGTGAGCTTGGTCGGCTCCGAGACCAG
>CALHBU010000305.1 GCA_937930655.1 uncultured Acidimicrobiales bacterium
AGCCTCTTTGGCTTCGGCCTCGGTGAGACCAACGAACGCCACTTCGGGGTGGCAGTAGATGCACCACGGCACCTTCGTGTAGTCGATGGGCATGGCGTCCTCGCCGAGAATGTCGGTGATGGCCAGCATGCCTTCGGCGAAACCGGTGTGAGCCAGTTGTGGCGTGTCGATGAGATCGCCGACTGCCCAGACCCCGGGGGCTGAGGTCCGGCAAAACTGATCGGCGTCGACAAAGCCCCGATCGTCGACCGTGACCTGGGTTGCCTCCAGTCCGAGGGTCCGAGAATTTGGACGACGACCGATCGAGACCACCACGGTGGCTGCGGTAACGCTTTGTCCTTCGCCAAACTGGACGGTGACACCGTCGGGTCCGGTCTCCTGTCCGGTGACCATGACACCGGTGTGAATGTCGATGCCCCGCTTTTTGAATGACCGCTCAACCACCCGAGTGATGTCAGCATCGCAGTTGGCAAGAATGGATGGCAGGGCTTCGATGATGGTGACTTTGCTACCGAGATCGGCCATCATCGATGCGAATTCGAGGCCGATAGCGCCGCCGCCGATCACCACTGCCGATTCGGGCAGTTCGGAAATCGAGAGCATCTCGTCCGATGTCACGATGTGGACGGGATCGATCGGGAATCCGGGGATGGTTCTTGGCACCGAGCCTGCGGCGAGAATCACCGAGTCGGCGGTCACCGCCATCTCGCCCGATTCACCACCAGAGATCGAAACGGTTCGATGGTCTGCCCCCAACTGACCGACACCATCGAACACGGTGACCTTGCGGTTCTTGAGTAGACCACCCAGACCACCAACCAGGTTGTCGATGATCCCCTGTTTCCGGTTGAGGGTTTGACCCCAGTCGAGGCCCTTGTCCTTCACCTGGATTCCGAAGTCACCGGCATGACCGATTGCCCGCTTCATCGCGGCGGTCTCCAGCAGCTCTTTGGCCGGAATACAACCGACATTGAGGCATGTTCCGCCGAGCTTGTTCATCTCGACAAGAGCGATATCGAGACCTGCCGACGCGCCGTAAAGGGCGGCGGCATAGCCGCCAGGCCCACCGCCGATCACGATGACATCGAAGTGCTGGCTGGTCAGGGGGACCACCTCCGGGTGGGGCGTCGTAGCGGCTACGGCGGATGTATCTACGGGACTGTGCGGATGACGCTTGCTGATACTAAAGCGTTCAGAGCAACAAGAGTTGCAGTGCGAAGGCGGCCAGGATGGCGATGCCGCAAAGCAGCGACAGCACCAGCAGCATTCGAGTGCTCACATCGAAAGCCTACTGCTGTCGGACCCCGGTGACGGTCTGCTGTGACCGCGGTCTCGGACCCGACCGACCAGTAGCCCGCCCACCTACCCTGTTGTCCCATGGACGTCGTGGTTTCTGGATCGAGTGGCTTTATCGGAACGCCACTTCTCGCTTCCCTAGAAGAGGCCGGTCATCGGCCCATTCGCCTCGTAAGGAGGCCTCCCGCTGCGGGGGCCGACGAGATCGAGTGGGATATCGACAGCGGGAAGATTGATGCCGAGGCCCTTGATGGAGTCGGAGCCGTCATCCATCTGGCCGGTGCCGGGATCGGCGACAAGCGCTGGAATGAGTCCTACAAACAAGTGCTGCTTGAGAGCAGAACGAAGGGCACGTCGCTGCTGGCGTCGACCCTGGCCGGGCTCAACACTCCTCCGAAGGTCTTCGTGTGTGGGTCGGCCATAGGCTTCTACGGCGACAGGGGCGACGAGGTTCTGACCGAGGAAAGCGAGGCCGGGACCGGCTTTCTTCCCGACATGGTGCAGAAGTGGGAAGCATCGGCCCAGTCCGCCGTAGATGCTGGCATCCGCACCACGTTCGCTCGCACCGGCATAGTGCTCTCCAAAGATGGGGGTGCGCTCGAGAAACTCCTGCTCCAGTTCAAGTTCTTCCTGGGCGGCAAGATGGGTAGCGGCTCACAGTGGATGAGCTGGATCTCGCTCGACGACGAGGTGCGGGCCATCCTCCACCTCCTCGAATCGGACCTGTCAGGGCCGGTCAACCTCACAGCGCCAGCCCCTACCACCAACGCCGACCTGGCGAAGGCAATCGGAGCAGCGATCGGCCGGCCGTCGTTTCTTCCCGTCCCCTCCTTCGGACCTCGACTTCTGCTGGGCAAAGAGATGGCCGACGTTCTGCTCTTCGAGGGGGCTCGAATTCTCCCGGCCAGGCTCGAGGCCTCGGGGTTCGAGTTCGCCCACGCCGATCTGGAGACGGCCCTTTCGGCGGTGCTCGCATGACGGCAACCACATCTCGCGTGATCTCGGTCGAACGCACCATTGCGGCCCCCGCGGCCGACATCTTCGATGTCCTGGCTCGGCCAGCCCGACATGCCGAGATCGATGGGTCGGACACCATTCAGTCGGCTCGACTCGACGGACCCGAGCGACTGGCCCTCGGAGCCAAGTTCGGCATGAAGATGAAGTTTCTGGGCATCAACTACCGAATCACCAACACTGTGGTGGAGTTCGAAGAAAACACGCTCATCGGTTGGCAGCACTTCGGTCGCCATGTCTGGCGCTACGAGCTCGAATCGGCCGCCGACAGCACGCTGGTCCGGGAGTCGTTCGACTGGCGCAACACTCCCGTGCCCAAGTATTACGAGATTGCAGGTTTCTCCACCTCCCATCTCGGCAACATGGCTCGCACCCTGGAGCGGCTCGAGGCTGTCGTCACCACATGACCTGCTAGAGCACTGCGATACGCAAGAGATTGGCGAGCTCCAGTGCAAAACGGCACGGTTCACCGTTGACAACGAGCGGTGTTCGATCGACGACATCTACTTGCCCGGTGAAGTCCGGTCGATACACCACAGCTACATCGAGACTCTCGTGACGTAGCACCTCCGACGCGAGGCCATCGGGATTCCGTTCGGCATGAAGTACACCCTGACGCGACGTCCAGAGCAGGCCAGCCGCTCCCTTGGTTCCGGCCAATCTGTCGGCCACTAGACGAGTGCAGGGATAGTGGCGTGCGGTGGCGCCGGTGAGTTGGTGACGACCGAGCCCGAGCCCGGCCAGCGCATCGTCCCGCAAATCTACCAACGACATCGATTGGCCGAAGCGTACGGTGACAAGCTCAAGGGGAGCGAGCTGCGCTTGGTAGATGCGAGGGTTTGGGCCGGCCGCCTCATGGAGCGCTGACTCAAGCAGCGCAGCCGATCGCTGCTCGGCGACGTAGGTGTGAGCCCGGCCGGGCAGTGACGAGAAGCGGCCGTTTCCACGACCGGGTGGCGTGAAGCCAGCATCGGCGAACTGGGAGGGAGCAACCCGGTATCTGATGGCGCCTGACTCCTGAGTTACAACCCTTAGTGAGCGGCGGTCGATGGCTCCGGGAGCGACGATCGGGCAATCGTTCTGCCCACACGGTGGCTCAGCCAGTGCTGGCATCGGCGAGCCCGGCTACAGCAACCTCAAGCTGGTCAGTGCCAATGACGTCGACAGGACGAGCATCGATCCAGGGGTTGTGGGCTGTGAACCACTGCCAGGCAGCCCACCCGGCCATACCGAACTCGAGAAGGCTGGTGACCGCCGGCGTAACCGCACTATCGAGATCGAAGGCCTCATCGAGTTGGAACGTTGGTACGAGTATCCGATTGCCGTGGTCGACAACAAACAGTCGGTTGGCATCTCGCTGACGTTTGGCCCACTGCCGGGCGGCGAGCTCAGTGCTGGCCCGCCCGATCGACAATGCGTGGTAATCGACCGAACGCTCGGTGGTAGCCAGGTGATCTCTGGCCATTCGTATAAGCCTGGCTTGTTCGACAGCTGTCTCGTCGAGCAGCGGAGCAGGAACCGGTAGATCGTCGAATCGCAGTGCCGCGTCGGTCATGTCACAAGCATAACAGATAGGATAAGTAGCTATGAGTGTGACATTCCTTGCGATGGTCGTCGACGGACCGTCACAATGGGCTTTCGGGACGAGCCAAGGGGACGGCCGATGGTGAACCTGCCACTTCTGGATATGCCGCCGGTGGACTACGGCGATGACGAGGCTGCCATGGTGGCCTACCGAGCCGAAGGACTCGACCGAGCATTCAGTCTTGGAAACCGAGGTCCGATTCTCTACGACGACAAGGGCCAACTGGACCAAACCATCATCGATTCCTATACCGAGCACGGTTTCTATGTCTTTACCGGAGTCCTAGACGCCGACGAACTGGCTGAGATTGAGGGCGACGTGGCCGACATGCTCGACCGCGCCCCCGTGACCAAAGACGCAGAGGTAGACCGTCACGGTCACCCGGCTCTGGGAGTCGGGCTCGAAGGACGAAACGTCAGCTGGGTACGGCCACTGTCGGACCCAGTCGGGGGAACCGACGCGTCGTATGGACGCCACCAGGTCAAGATGACCGAACCCCTTGCCGCCGCCGCTGCACCCGAGTGGGTCCTTCAACTGGTTCTGGGATCCCTTCAGTTCTCCGATGCTTTACTCCGGGTCTATGGCCATCCCGACCTTCTTCGTGTGGCCGAGGCCATCAACGGGCCTGATTTCGCGCCGTTCAACGAGGCGCTGTGGATCAAGCACCCGTACCTCGGAGGGTCAGTTTCGTGGCATCAGGACGGCTGGACTCACTGGGACTCACCCGATCTCGATCCGCATTCCCACGGCTTCAACTTCATGGGCCAGCTCTACGGCTGCGACCCGGCCAACGGGCTGTGGGTCGTGCCGGGCTCGAACAGGATGGGCAAGGTCGATATCGCAGCGCTTGCTACCGAGGCTGGTTCGGACCGGCTTCCGACTGCCGTGCCCCTCATCTGTGATCCGGGCGATTTCGCCATGACCAGTCGTCAGGCCATCCACGGCTCGTTCGCCAATACCAGCCCCAATCCCCGAGTAACCATCAACATGGGATTCCATCGCCGCTCATCGGTTCTCGGTGTCACCAGTGGTGGCGTACACAACGACGTCTCGGTCTATGACGAGGCCCGCATCGATCGACGGGCCGAGGCCATCGCGTACGGCATCGATGCCCGGGCTCAGCACTATCCCGATCAGGAACGCTACGTCTATCAGCCCTTCGCCGGTCGGGAAGATCAGTATCGGTGGAACGACGCGGCACGAGCCAGGATGGCCGATTACAACCTGCTCGATCTGGGCATCTGACACCTCCGCAACGTACCTTTCCGGCCCACAATCTCGAGAACGGTTCAGACGGTCCACTTCCAATGGGCCAGATGGCCTACGTCCCTCCACCTTCTTCCTGCCGATGGAACCAGGCATCGCCTCCTTCGGCGATGTCGAAACAGAGGAACGACAATGGGACTCTTCTCGAAAAAGAACGACAAGAAAAACGACGATCGTCGGACTTCCGACCAGCTCGAGAACGATTCGGCCACCGACAGTGTTGATGTCGACGGCCGACTCGGACTCCCTGAAGACGTCTCGATGAACTCCCTCGACTACTTGGACAACACCGGTGAGCTCCTCACGCGATCTGCACCCACTGTGTCGAGCCAGGACGGGGCCACCGGTGGCGGTTGGCACATGCCCGACATCGACGGTCCAAACCCCGACAACGATCTCGGCACCGAAGAGTCGTTCGCGACCTTCTTTGGCGATGACGCAGAAGCCTCGTCGGACTTGGATTCCTTTGTTCCCGACTCCTACGACCCCGAGTCGCTCCAGCAGGAATCACTTGAGCATCACGCTCCGGTTACGGACCCCTTCGAGACCGCCGATGAGACAGGATGGGTTCCATCGTCACCGGAGGCAACCGAACATTTCTCCGATCATGATCGTCGACTCGACGATCAGCCGCCGATGGCCGCCGCGGGCACGAGCGAGCTCGCCGCCACCAGCGACTTCCTCGCCGTCGATCTCCCTGATTTCGACAATGAACCAACCGATGTCGACCAGACGCCAGCGGAAGAACCGCTCGAAGTGGTCGACGACCCGTTCGCTCCCCCGCCCGGCGTTGCTGCGCCGTTGCTCGGCACGTCTAACCCTTTAACGCCAGAGCCACCGTCGATAGACGTGCAGCCTGCTCCCGAACCGGCCATGGCCGATTTCGGCGATGAGACTGACCACGATATGGCCGAGTTCGGCGATGAGGCCGAGGCCTACACCGCGCCGCAGACAGAGTCTCTCCCCGTGGTCGAGACCCAGCCTGGGGCCGACGAAGACGTTGATATGGCTGCCCTGGCGTTGGCCTCATCAGTTCCGAAAACCCCGGTCGCTGCCCCTGCAATGCCAGCCAGCGACCAACTCCTACCTGAGGGAATCGACGTCGACCATGACGGCCCGATCGGATCGCGGGCAGCAACCCTGCTGGAGATCCTTGGTCTCGACCCCAACGCTACGTGGACCGAAATCGGCGACACCCATCGCGAACTCAGTGTTGAACTCAGCGAGAGCATCGACGGCGACCCGTCCAGGGAAGCCGTCTCCCGAGCCATCCAGCGAGAAATGAACACCGCCTACGCCGCTCTGCGGCTCATGGCAGTGGGCTGATTGCCCTTCGGTGTAGCGATTGCTAGTGATCCAGGACCGAGAGCCCGGCTTCATCCAGTTCGGTGGCCAACGGTGGATCACCAACAACGACCGCCCCGACGGCCTGGCTTGCCATCCACTGGTTCCTTGCCTCGACCGCCTTGCCAGGCTGGGTCCGGTCGCCCGGTAGAACAACCGTCCATGACGCCTGCTCCGACACCTGGGTGAAACGCTTGTAGTCAGCGGGCGACCACCCGCCGGCTGGATCCTCAAACGGAAGCACAACGGCCAGCGGGACGTTTCGGGCCAGTGCCGCTTCGGCTGCTTCTAGCTCGGCTCCTTTGCGAAGTCCCGACACCAGCACGTCCCGAGTTGGATCCAGGCCAGCCACCGACTGCAACACCATCTCGTGTTGGTCCTTGTCCAGCGTGGTGATGCCAACCGCCCAAACTGCTCGCTCGATAGGCCACGGGGCCTCCACCGACTGGTACGCCTTCTGCGTGGCATCAACGGCGGCCTGGGCCTTTGCTTCCTTTTTCAACGTCGAAGCGGCCACCGCCAGCTGATCGGCTCGCTCGTTGAGCTCGTTGCCGCTGTGACCCTTCACCCAGTGGAAATCGATTTCGTCGGAACGTTCGAGGTACAGCTCGATGAGAGGTTCCCAGATGTCCTTGTTGGCGACCGGCTTTTTGTTGGCGTTCCGCCAGCCACGCTTGAGCCAGCCCTTGTACCAACCGTCTTTGAAGCAGTTGACGACGTAGGTGGAGTCGGACCAAACCTCGACCGGGCCAGACAGAACCTGAAGGGCGTCCAGCACGGCCTGGAGTTCCATTCGCTGGTTGGTCGTCTGGTCGGCGCCACCGCTGCCCTCCCGACCGTCTTCGGTCACCCAACCCCAGCCGCCGGGTCCGGGGTTGCCAGAGCATGCTCCGTCGGTGAACACCACGGTCACCGCTGGTTTATCGGAAGCCACAGCCCAAGGTTGCCACGATGAGCTCACGATTGGTCGATGACACTGACAGAATGTGGGCATGAGCCTTGACGGATTTCTCGGACAACTCCCGGACATCGATGAACAAGAGACTGCGGAGTGGTTGGAATCCATCGAAGCGGTCAGCGCGACCCATGGGAAAACCAGGGCTCGCTACCTACTGGGGCGGATGAATCAGCGGGCCAGGGAGCTCCAGATCTCGTCGTCGCAAACGGTCTTCACCGACTACGTCAACACCATCCCGACCGAGGACCAGCCATTCTTTCCTGGCGATGAAGATGTCGAGCGGCGCATCAGAGCGTTCGTGCGATGGAATGCCGCAGCCATGGTGGTCAGGGCCAACAAGAAGGCCGATGGAATCGGCGGCCACCTCTCGACCTTCGCTTCGTCAGCTGCCCTGTACGAAGTTGGTTTCAACCACTTCTTCCGAGGCAAAGAGAACGGCACCCCGGGCGACGCCGTCTACTTCCAGGGTCATGCTGCTCCCGGCGTGTACGCCCGGGCGTTTCTCGAAGGCCGACTCGACGAGTCCCAGCTCGATAACTTCCGGATGGAGGTCGGCGGCGGAGGCTTGTCCAGCTATCCCCACCCTCGGCTCATGCCCGACTTCTGGGAGTACCCCACCGTCTCGATGGGTCTTGGCCCCATTAACTCGCTGTACCACGCCCGCTTCCTCAAATATCTGCAAAATCGCCGTATCGAGGACACCTCCCAAAGCCGGGTCTGGGCATTCCTTGGCGACGGCGAATGCGACGAACCAGAGTCGCTCGGCTCTATCTCGCTGGCCGGCCGCAACGGGCTCGACAACCTGACCTGGGTGGTCAATTGCAACCTGCAACGGCTTGATGGTCCGGTTCGGGGCAACGACAAGATCATCCAAGAACTCGAAGGTGTGTTCCGGGGTGCCGGCTGGAACGTCATCAAGGTGGTCTGGGGTAGCCGGTGGGATGAGCTGCTTCAACGTGATGTCGATGGCGTCCTGCTGAACAAGATGAACGAGACAGTAGACGGCGAGTTCCAGCGGTTTGCTGTCGAACCGGGTTCGTATATTCGCGAGACGTTCTTCGGCCCTGATCCCCGCCTTCGCAAGCTGGTCGAGCATTTGAGCGATGACGAGCTGCGTCTCCTTCCTCGTGGTGGGCACGATTATCAGAAGGTGTACGCCGCCTACAAAGCAGCCACCGAACATGTGGGGCAGCCAACGGTCATCCTGGCCAAGACAGTGAAGGGCTGGACACTGGGCCAGGGCTTCGAAGGCCGCAACGCAACACATCAAATCAAGAAGATGACCACTGCACAGCTTCTCGAGCTACGAGACCGGTTGCACCTTCACGAAGAAATCTCCGAAGAATCACTGGCCGATGGCGAGCCACCGTACTTCAAGCCGGCCGAGGACTCACCGGAGCACCAGTACATGATGGGGCGCCGCAAGGCGCTCGACGGCCCACTTCCCCAACGCATAACCGAAACCCGCCGCCCGCTTTCCCAACCAACCGATGCACCGTTCAAAGCGTTCTTTGAAGGGTCAGGCGGGCGCGAAGTCAGCACCACCATGGCCTTCACCTCGATGCTTCGAGAGATGATGCGAGAGGAAGGCTTCGGCGAGCGGGTCGTCCCCATCGTCCCCGACGAGGCCCGGACCTTTGGCATGGACTCCATGTTTCGGGAGTTCGAGATCTACGCCCCATTCGGCCAGAAGTACGAACCGGTCGACCATGAATTGCTACTTAGCTACAGCGAAGACACCGACGGCCAGATCCTGGAGGAGGGCATCACCGAAGCTGGTTCATTGGCCAGCTGGATTGCGGCCGCCACCAGTTATGCCCATCAGGGCGTTCCCATGGTCCCGTTCTTCACCTTCTACTCCATGTTCGGGTTTCAGCGGGTCGGTGACCTGATCTGGTCAGCGGCCGATTCCCGGGCCCGAGGCTTCCTGGTTGGGGCGACCGCCGGTCGCACAACGCTGGAGGGCGAGGGTCTCCAGCATCAGGACGGCCACAGTCTGCTCTTAGCCTCAACGGTTCCGTCCTGCCTTGCCTATGACCCAGCCTTTGCCTACGAAGTCGCTGTCATCATTCAGGATGGCCTGAAGCGGATGTACGTCGACAACGAGGACATCTTCTACTACCTCGCCGTCTACAACGAGAATTACGACCAGCCGGCGATGCCGGAAGGGTCACGGCAGGGCATCCTGGATGGTCTCTACCGCTGGTCCGACGGTGTGCCCGATGTTGAGACTCGGGCTTCGATCATCTTCTCCGGTTCGGCCCAGGGCGCAGCGCGCAAAGCACAGACCGAATTGGCCGAACGCTGGGGCATCGGAACCGATCTCTGGAGTGCCACCAACTACAAGGCATTGCGGGAGAACGCGCTTGAGGTCGAGCGATGGAACCGCCTGCATCCCACCGACGAGCCCGTGCCGGCATTGGTCGACACCCTTCTGGGCACCAGCAACCAACCGATCGTCGCCGTCACCGACTTCATGCGGGCGGTCCCAGAACAGATCGCTCGGTTCGTGCATCGTCCCTTCTCCGTCCTTGGCACCGACGGAATGGGACGCTCAGATACTCGTGAAGCGCTGCGATCGTTCTTCGAGATCGACGCGGCCAACATCGTCACCGCGGTCCTGCAGGAGTTGGCCAACACCGGCGCCATCGAGCGGCAAGTGGTAGCCGATGCGCTCGCCCACTACGACATCGCAACCGGCACCCCCGCACCCTGGACGGTCTGAGCCTCTAGTCGAAGACTTCCTCGACGACGTCTTCAAGCCACGATCCCAACCGGCGACGTCGCTTGCGGTCCGACCGGCGGTAGTCCCGATCATCGTCGTCGTCCCAGTCATCGCGGTCATCATCACGGTCATCGATGTCTCGGTCCCGCGACCGTTTTCGGCTGCGTTCGTCCTGCTTCGGGGGCCGAGAGGTCGAAGCCGTCGGTGCCGGTGGAGGAATCTCAGCGACCGGGCCGGCCAGTTTGTCGAGCTCACCTCGGTCCAACCAGACACCTCGACATCGAGGGCACACGTCGATCTCGACACCGCTGCGGTGCCGGGTATCGAGAACTTCGTCAATACAGAGAGGGCACTGCACGGTTGGGCTCCATCAGAGGTCGTCGAGTTCGGCATGGGCGGCCCGAAGCGAATCCAGGTCCACCCG
>CALHBU010000306.1 GCA_937930655.1 uncultured Acidimicrobiales bacterium
TCTCCTGATGGCCGATGGCTGGCTCGGCCGTCCTACGGCGAGGTGCAGGTTCGCGACCTGCACAACGACTCCCTGCACAGCATCGTCGGCCTCCACATGGGCAAAGACGACAGGCTGATCTGGGCCCTCACCGATCAGGCCCTTACTCGGGCGCCCGTCTACGCCGAGCCGTCATTGGCCCCGTTGGAGACACCCGACATTCCGGCCAGCCATCCCCGACACGGCACCGACTGAACCCCGCCTCCATCGTCGAGAGATACGGTGCCCGCATGCGCATCTTGGTGACCAACGACGACGGCATCGATTCAGTCGGACTCCACGTGCTGGCCCGGGAGATGAAGCAGTTCGGCGATGTCACCATCGTTGCACCGGACGAGGAATACTCCGGGGCCGGGGCCGCCATCGGTGCAATCTGGATGATGACTCCGGAAGTTCACGAAGGTCATGTTGAAGGTATCGATACCTCGTGGGCCGTCTCGGGCCCACCGGCGCTGTGCATCATGTTCGCCCGGCTCGGAGCGTTCGGTCCGTTGCCAGATCTCATCGTCTCCGGTATCAACCCGGGCGCCAATGTTGGTCGTTCGGTCTACCACTCGGGCACCATCGGCGCCGCCGTCACCGGCCGCAACGCCGGGATCCCCGGCATCGCAGTAAGCCAGTCGGTCTCGGGCTTCGGTGTCGAAGGGCAGGCATGGGAGGACGTACTGGTGAACCAGCGCTGGGATGTAGCTGCCACCGTCGCCGGCGAGGCCGTCAGGGCCATGATCGCCGAGCCAAACGACCAAGCCGGTGTGCTCAACCTCAACGTGCCCAACCTCCCGTTGGACGAGATCAAAGGCTACGAGTGGACCGAAGTTGGGCATGGCCCCCCACGGGCCATGTCGAAGGCCACCCTCGAGCCAAAACCAGGCCACGAGAGCAGCTATCGGGTGAAAATGGACTGGGGCGATGCCCTTGAACCCCAACCGAACACCGACGTTGCTGCCGTCCTCCACGACCGAATCTCACTCACGTGGCTCAGCAAAGTCACCGCCGACTCGGTTCCTTCGCCAGCAATCGATGCAGGCCTCGATTCGCTCCTGTAGGTTGAGACGCACGGACTCACAACGAGACGGGAGAGCGGCCGGGCAACCGGTCCACCGAAGGAGCAACCGCCCCGGAAACTCTCAGGTACCGATACCGCCTCGTTTTGTCCGCTCTGGAGAGTGCTGACGAACACGACAATCGGTCAGCCACCGAAGGGGTAAGGGAGCGGCTCCGGCCGCAAACGAGACTCTCAGGTGCACGGACAGAGGGGGCACAGCAACCGACTCATCGGAGACCCTGTGCCCACGACACCCCTCCATACGCCACTCATCGACCTTCATCGAGAACTTGATGGTCGGTTGGTCGACTTTGCCGGATGGGAACTGCCCATTCAGTACGAAGGCGTCATCGCCGAACACACGTGGTGTCGCCAATCGGCCGGATTGTTCGACGTTTCTCACATGGGTGTTGTCGAACTCCGGGGCGACGACCCCGCCACCGATCTGGAGAAGCTCACGCCGGCCGGCATCACCACCCTGCAGCCCGGCCACATGCGCTACAGCCTCCTCACCAACGACGACGGTGGGGTCATCGATGACCTCATGATCACCAACCGCCATGACCACTTCATGTTGGTGGTAAACGCGGCACGACGAACTGTCGACATTCCTCATCTTCGATCATCGCTTCCCGACATCGATCTGCTGGAACGAGATGACGTGGCGCTGCTTGCGCTCCAGGGTCCAAAGGCCGTCGACGCTCTGGCTCGCCTGGCGCCAGGAGCCGACAACCTCTTCTTCCTCCAGGTCGCTGACCTGTCCCTTGATGGCACACCTGTTGTGGTGAGTCGTTCGGGATACACCGGGGAGGACGGATTCGAGTTGACCGTCCCGGCTGACGACGCCGATCGGATCGCCAGGCTTCTGCTGGCTCAACCTGAGGTGCAGGCCTGCGGGCTCGGGGCCCGTGACACCTTGCGACTCGAAGCCGGCTTGTGTCTCTACGGCCACGAACTGGACGAAACCACCAGTCTGGTCGAGGCCGACCTGCGGTGGACCACACCAAAGCGGCGACGGGAAGCCAAGGACTTTCCAGGCGCCGAGCGCACCATGGCAGAGTACGACAACGGTTCAAGCCGACTGCGGGTTGGCCTGGCGGCCGACGGGAAGCGCCCATTCCGGGACGGCGCCAGCCTCCGTACCGTCGAGGGCGCAGCGGCCGGCATCGTCACCTCCGGTGGGTATGGCCCCACCGTCGAGCGTCCCATCGGCATGGGTTACGTAACACCCGACCTGGCCACGCCAGGAACCAACCTCATTGCCGATGTCCGAGGCAAAGACGTGCCAGTCACCGTTGCCGAACTTCCCTTCTCCCCCCACAACTACCTACGACAACCGAAGGCAGGAGCCTGAGATGACGAACCACACCCTTCACCAGTTCGCTGATCGCCACATCTCGTTGGGTCCTGATGAACAGGCCAAGATGCTGGCCGACCTGGGCTACGGATCACCGGCCGAGCTCCTGCAGGCCGCTGTCCCGGAGTCGATCCAGGACAATGCCCCTCTCGAGGTACCAGGACCGCTCTCGGAGGAAGAAGCGCTGTCCGCCCTACGAGAACTGGCCGACCAAAACCAGGTCCTGACGTCGCTGATTGGCATGGGGTGGAACGACTGCATCACTCCCCCGGTTATTCGCCGCAATATGGTCGAGAACCCGGCCTGGTACACCGCCTACACCCCGTACCAGCCGGAGATCAGCCAGGGTCGGCTTGAGATGTTGCTGGTCTTTCAGACCATGGTTGCTGATCTCACTGGCTGCGAGCTGGCCAACGCCTCCATGCTCGATGAAGCAACGGCGGCCGCTGAAGCCATGACCATGCTCCGCCGGACCGACAAAACGAAGCGACCCGGGTTCTTCGTCGATGCCGACTGCCATCCTCAGACCATCGCCGTCGTCGAGACTCGGGCGTTGCCGCTCGGTATCGAGGTGACCGTTGGCGATCCCACCACCAACCTTCAGCCCGACCAGATCTACGGCGCGCTTCTGGCCCAGCCAGGGTCCAGCGGTCGACTCGTCGATCTCGGGCCGCTCATCGATGCTTGCCATGCCGCCGATGCCACGGTGGCAGTCACCACCGACCTTCTAGCCTGCACCCTCATTGCGGCACCGGGCGACCTCGGTGCTGACGTCGTTGTTGGCTCGGCCCAGCGGTTCGGTGTTCCGATGGGGTTTGGCGGACCTCATGCCGGTTTCATGGCAACCAGAGAAAGCATGGCTCGTTCTCTTCCCGGTCGGCTGGTCGGCGTTTCAGTCGACAGCGCCGGCGACCCGGCGTTCCGCCTCGCTCTCCAAACACGGGAGCAGCACATCCGGCGGGAGAAGGCGACCTCGAACATCTGCACCGCCCAGGCGCTGCTGGCCAACGTGGCCGCGGCCTACGCCTGCTGGCACGGACCCGATGGTCTGCGAATGATCGCCGAACGAGTCCACGGCCACACCGCTCGATTGGCAGCCGGGGTACGGGCTGCCGGCCACCAGGTCACCGACGCCTACTTCGACACCATCTCCGTGAGCGTGCCGGGGCAGGCCGACACCATTTCCGCAGCCGCTGTCGCCGCCGGAATCAACCTTCGACTGATCGACGCCGACACGGTCGGTTTGTCATTCGACGAGACCACAACCGATGCCGTCGTTGAACAGGTGGCGGCCTGCTTCGAGGTTACCCTCGACCCAGCCGACCCTGCAGCTATCGACCTCGCTGCCGCCATTCCCGCCGACCTCCGCCGAACCACCCCCTTCCTGACTGACGACCGCTTTCACCGGTACCAGACCGAGCACGAGATGCTGCGATGGCTGCGACGACTCGCCGATCGTGACCTGGCGCTCGACCGCACAATGATCCCTCTTGGCTCGTGCACCATGAAGCTCAACGCAGCGGCCGAAATGGAGCCGATCAGCTGGGCTGAGTTTGCCGGGATGCACCCGTTCGCACCGGCTGACCAGACCGTTGGTTACCGTCAGCTCATCGACGACCTGGAGGCCGGTCTGGCCGAGATCACCGGCTACGACCGAGTCTCGCTACAACCGAACGCCGGCAGCCAGGGCGAGTACGCCGGGCTTCTGGCCATACGCGGCTATCACGCCAGCCGAGGCGACACGCATCGAGATGTCTGCCTCATCCCTCAGTCGGCCCACGGCACCAACGCCGCCTCGGCGGTGATGGCCGGCATGCGGGTTGTGGTGGTCGAGACAAACGAGCGGGGCGACATCGACGTCGAGGATCTCATGGCCAAGATCCTCGAGCACGGCGAGAACCTGGCAGCCCTCATGATCACCTACCCGTCGACCCACGGCGTCTACGAGCAGACTGTCATCGAGATCTGCGATGCCATTCATGCCGCCGGCGGTCAGGTGTACACCGATGGTGCCAACCTGAATGCTCTGGTCGGGGTGGCCAAGCCGGGCCAGTTCGGCTCCGACGTGAGCCATCTCAATCTGCACAAGACCTTCTGTATCCCTCACGGTGGAGGTGGTCCGGGGGTCGGACCCATCGGTGTAGGCGAGCACCTCGCTCCTTTCATGCCAGGACATCCGGTTGTCAGCGGCGCCGGTCCCGAGTCGATGGGGCCGGTCTCTGCCGCTCCTTGGGGCTCGGCCGGAATCCTTCCCATCTCCTGGATGTACCTCCAGATGATGGGACCCGACGGGCTGCGCCGAGCCACCGAGGGCGCGGTCCTGGCGGCCAACTACGTGGCTGGCCGCCTCCGTGAGCACTATCCCGTCCTCTATACCGGCCCCAATGGGCTGGTGGCCCACGAGTGCATCATCGACATTCGGCAACTCACCACCGAGGTCGATGTCTCGGTCGACGACATAGCCAAGCGGCTCGCCGATTGCGGCTTTCACGCCCCGACCATGTCGTTTCCGGTAGCGGGAACACTGATGATCGAACCGACCGAGTCTGAGAGCCTGGCCGAGCTCGATCGATTCTGCGACGCCATGATCGTCATCCGAGCCGAGATTCAGGCAGTGGCCGATGGGTCGGTCTCGATCGACGACAGTGTGCTTCGCCACGCACCCCACACGGCCGCCGTGCTCCTCGACAACGAGTGGAACCGCACCTACACCCGGGCGCAGGCCGCCTTCCCGCTGCCCGGCATGGACGTCGACAAGTACTTCCCCCCGGTGGGCCGAATCGACAATGTGTACGGCGATCGCAATCTGTCGTGTAGTTGTCCGCCGCTCTCGGCCTACGAGTAGCCGCCAACCGGGCGACCCGCCGGAGATGCTAGGAGTCTTGAACCGGACCGAAGGCCCGAGACAGTAACGGCGAGTCGGCCTCGAGGTCGGCGTCGGCCGATGTCTTGGCCTCCCGCCCCCATTGGAACGGCTCGTCGGTTTTGCGTCGTAGCGGCGGGCGTTCGTCGGGGCCCGTGAGGTCTCCGGGCGGCGCTTCAACAACTGTTTGATCCAGCCGGGCCGGGGTGCGGCTGTCGATGATCTCCCAGCCAACAGGGGCTGTCCTGGTGCGGGTGTGTTCGGCACACAATGGAATCCCGGCGGTGGCATCAGCCAGGTCGATGATCTGCACGAGGGCCTCACCGGCCTGGAACAGCAGGCTGGCCGACGCCATCTCAGAACATTCGATCCGTGCACAACGCAGACCCATAGTCCGGGAATCTAGCCGTTGATCTCGAAGCTCAGGTGAACCCTCGCCCAGGTCAGGGTGGCCTTCTGGCCCATTGCCACCGCTCAACCGCAACGGCAACCTACTTTCATGGTTGTGTCCGCTGTCGCGCCTCCCCGCATGACCCCGTACGGGTCCCCCTACGTCGAGCCCGACGGCTTGGTCAAGAAGGCCAAAGCCGAGATCCGGGATGGTCTCCGCCTGTTCGGACAGGCCACCGCTTCTTTCAGAGGAGGCCCCGACTACCTGGTGATCGGCACCAAGCGCGGCGGTACCACCTCGATGGCACGCTGGCTTCTCGAGCACCCTGACGTCCGACCCCTGTTTCCGGCCAAGGAAACTCGGAAGGGCACCTACTACTTCGACATCAACTACGACCGCGGCGACGCCTGGTACCGCTCACATTTCCCCACCAGGGCCGCCCACGCACTGCGATGCAAAGCGGCGGGACGTCCGTTGCTGGTCGGAGAAGCCACCCCCTACTACCTCCATCATCCGCACGCTCCCATCCGAGCCCGTCGCTTCGCTCCCCAAGCCAAGGTCATCGCTCTCCTCCGCGATCCCGTCGAGCGGTCGTACAGCCATTGGATCGAACGCACCCGCAACAACGTCGAGACGCTCTCCTTTGCCGACGCAGTGGCGGCCGAGACCGACCGACTGGCCGGCGAAGAAGAGCGGATGATCAACGACCCCAGCTACAACAGCTTCGAGCATCAGCACTTCTCCTACCTCGATCAGGGCCGCTACGCCCGGGGTCTTCGTCGCTGGATGGATGCCTTCCCCTCGGAGCAGCTCCTCGTTCTACGCAGTGAAGACATGTACGCCGATCCGGCCGCCATCTACCAACAGGTACTCGACTTCCTCGGGCTGCCCGAGCACGCACTGGCCGAGTTCGAGGCATGGAACATGAAACCGAAAGAGACGGTCGAGCCCGAGCTCATGGCCGAGATTCGTGACCGTTTGTCTTCCGACATCACCGAGCTGGAAACCCTCCTTGGCCGTTCCATGGGCTGGACGTGACCCAGAAGATCCTTTTCATCGGAGGGCTCGGGCGCTCCGGCAGCACACTGGTCGAGCGCCTGCTCAACGAACTTCCCCAGACGATCGCCGTCGGTGAGACAGTTCATCTCTGGGAACGAGGTCTTCGAGATCGCGAGCGATGCGGATGCGGGCAGCAGTTCGCCGACTGCGAGCACTGGAGCCGGGTTGGGGCCGCCGCCTTCGGTGGTTGGGACAAGCTGGACCTTGATCGGATCATCGATTTGCGGTGGTCGGTTGATAGGAGCCGTCGCCTGCCTCAGATTCTCCGGGCCCTCCGCAACGGAGTTATCAGCAGCGACCAACAGGTCTACCTCGACCATCTGCGAGCCGTTCTGTTGGCCTCGGCCGAGATTGCGGGCGGGACCGAGATCATTCTCGAGTCATCGAAACATTTGTCGACCGCGGCTCTCTTGAGCCTCGATCCGGCTCTCGATGTTCGGGTCCTCCATCTCGTGCGCGACCCTCGCGGCGTTGCCTACTCATGGACGAAGCAGGTGAAGCGACCCGAAGCCGACGACCAACTCATGCCGGTCTACAAGCCGTCCCGCACCGCCGGTCGGTGGGTCTCGGACAATCTGGGTTTCCAACGACTGGCGGCCGAAGGGGTACCAACCCTGACCCTTCGGTACGAGGACTTCCTGGCCGCTCCAGCCCAGTCTCTGGCCTCCATCACCCAGCTGATGGGGCTGGACCAGCCTGTCGATTTTCCGTTTCTCGATGGCGACCGGGCTCATCTGACAACGCCCATGCATTCGATCGCCGGTAACCCACTCCGTTTTGGCGGGGATGAGCTTGTGCTGCGTCTTGACGATGCCTGGAAGACCGAGCTCGATCCCTCAGCCCAACGAATCGTCACCACCATCTGTCGTCCAGTATTGGGTCGATTCGGCTACAAGCGCTAGTGGTTCGGGGCTGCTACCCCGTGACCCGACTGCCGACAACGGTTGCTCCCTCCGCCCGGAGGCGACGGATGTGTTCCTTCGAGTTGTGGGGAATCACCCGACCGTTGGCTGCCACCACTCGCCACCACGGCAGATCGTCGATGCGCTTCAAAACGCCCCCGACGGCCCGGGCAGCTCCGGGGAATCCCGCTTCGGCAGCGACATCTCCGTAGCTGAGCACGTCGCCCGGTTCGGTCGAACGAAGAACCTTCACAACGGCCGCCTCGAAGGGGGTGAAGCCGTCGTCGTCGGTCATGGCTGGTTGGTTTCCCACCATTCGTCGAGCCGCTTCCGGAGATCTTCGATGGGAAGCTCCCCTTCGTTTCGTTTGATGTCCAGAAGATGGGCCAAGGCTTTGCCGACGGCGGGACCGCCGCCGATACCCAGATGATCCATCACAGCCTGGCCGTCGAGTTGGGGGCGTTCTGCAGCCGCCAGATCGGCTTTTGCCAACGCCAGGATGCGCTCTTCGAGTTCGTCGATGAGTTCGTGAAGCCGAGCTTCTTTTGCCCTATTGCGGGTTGTGCAGTCGCTGCGGATCAGCTCGTTCAATAGTCCGAGGAGATGACCGGCATCCCGGGCATACCGACGCACTGCTGAGTCGCTCCAGCCATCGCCGTATCCTTTGAACCGGCCGGACAGCCGTACCAGTTCAGTAACGTCCCGAATCAGCTGGTCTTCGTAGCCCATCTCCCGCAGACGCTTTCGGGTGATCTTGGCCCCGACCGCCTCGTGATGACGAAAGGTCACGCCACCGTGCTCGAACGATCGGGTCTTGGGCTTGCCAATGTCATGGAACAGGGCCGAGAGCCGGAGCACCAGGTCGGCCCGGGTTTTGGCGGTGACGGCAATGGTGTGGGCCAGCACGTCCTTGTGCCGGTGGATGGGATCCTGTTCGAGCCGCAAAGCCGGCAACTCAGGCACCACGATTCCGGCATCGCCGCTGTCGCAGAGTTCCCAGAGGGCGTCGGTGGGATCGTCCTCCATGAGCGCTGTATTGAGCCGGGTTCGGCGATCCTCGGGTGTCATGAGTTCTCAAGTATCGCCCACGCCAGACCAAACCGTTCATCCATTGACCTCAGGCAACGTTGGGCGGTGAAGCCAAACGCAGTGTTTAGGGCGAACGAGCCACTGTCACCGGCCCGGTAGAGCTGATCGTGATGTCCCGGGGTGCGCCAGCAGCCCTATCGACATCAATCTCCACCTCGGCCGACGAGGTAGCGATCTCGAGCCGGTACAACAGATCGGGGACGAGGACCCGGATCGACTCGTCATCGCCGGTGACCACGAGCGCCATTGGCGCACGGGCGAACATCAGGTCCACCGCGCCGTCCTGCGCTTCAACCGTGAGCTCGCTGGCGCGTAGGTGGCGGCCGATCACCGGCCCCGAAGACGAGTCGATTGAGAGAGAACCCCGGACCGGTCCCAGAATGACGCCGTCGGAAGAGGTTGTTCGTACGGTGAGATCACCATCGAAGGACAAGACATCCACTACGCCGTCCGCGACCGCCACCTCAACCACCATGCCAATCGGAACCTCTAGCCGCAGGGACGATCGGCAAGGAAAAGATCCGGGACACGTCGACCTGACAAGGAGCGATTCTCCGCTGCTTTCTTCCTCGTACGACGGCTCGGAGAACAACCAGCTTTCCTGTCGGTGCAGACGAGCTTGATCGTCGCTGCTGATCATGATCTGAATGGGGCCAGCGTCCGCTTCGACGACCAGTCGCGACGGTCTCCCGAGTTCGGTCGTGGTCTCGACGCTCTGGTCGAACCAACCAAATAGGAAGAAAACCGAAACCAGGAAGCCCAGGACGACCCACCTGACACGTGACCGACCGACCCGGCCGTCACGTTCTGTCGAGCGAGGGCTGTCTACGACCAATCGACGATCTCAAACAAACGGCAGTTAGGCACTACGGCATTGTGCCCGGCTTGAGGAGGGGACGCTTAGCCGACGGTAAGAGCGACGGCTCCTGCGATGTGAGCTGCGCCGAGGAGGCCAGCACCAAGCAAGGTCAGCGGCCGGTTTGCCAACAACACGTTGAGAGCGCTGCCAATGATGAGCAGCGTGGCAAGAGCCAGGCTGGCTGGCAGGTTGAGGGTGACGAAACCCAGAACACCGAGGGTGAGGGCGAAACAGAAAACAACGAGCAGGCCCGGCCGCTCGGCGGCCACAACTCGTACTGTCCCTGAGATTCCTAGGGTCCCCGAAAAACCTGACTGTCGGGTCGCAGTTGCCATGCCTAGCCGCCTTTCAATTCCCTCCGAAACGGTCGCCCACCGTTGTGGGAGCAACCCTCGCACACCGATCCCGAAACCGTCACGCGGAAATCGTCAATATCTGTACTTCGTCATGAAGCTGCAATAAAGCACGGAGAAAGGGAACGAAGCACCCAACCCATCCGTTAGTTACCCGTGAGTACGCGTGGGTACACGTGGGCACGAAAGGACTCTCCTCCTATGAAGAACGTTCTAGCTGGCACTTTTCTGGGTGCACTCGCGGTGGTTGCCGTGGCGATCTGGACCGGTTCGGTTTCCATCGACCTCCCGTGGATGAAGGTCGTACCCGAGTTCGGCGAGGTCGACGTTGCCATCTCGCTACCCGAGGAAGCCCGAATTGTTGCTATCGAACCGATTGCACTCGACTGCCGAGCCAGAGTGCATGCGGTTGTCCCGGTCGAGGGCCGCCGGGAGCACAGCTTGTTCGATCGGGTCTATCGGACCGACACGGTGAGCCTCGAAGCCATCGGCGACGTCGACACCTGTGTCGAAGGCACGTCGGCCACCGTTGTTCACAAGAAAGACGGCACCACCGAGGTCGTCATCCCCGGTGAGTCGATCATGTTCGTTCGGCCCCGGGTTGATGCCGTGGCAACGGCCCAATCGGTCGTTGTCGACAAAGGCCTGGCCGGCAAGGTCACCGACGCCTTCCCCTGGGTCTCCGACGACCTCGGTCTCACACCTTTGGCCTACGCCTACGCCCAGAACGTCATTGGCGGCAGCAACTGCATGGAAACGGCGTACACCGTGACCGAAGGGTTGTTGGTTGACGCCTATACCCAGCAGTTCATTGACCAGGGCGCCGACCCCGAGAAACTCACGGTACGAATCGACGGCAGCCCGAACTTCGTTGATCCTGAGCCGATCGAGATGGGTGACGATGTCTTCATGGACATCGGCGCCGACGATGTCAGCTGCGTGCTGAGCGAAGAGCTCGGTGGCGGTAGCGACGACGAGCGACCCTAAGAGCGTCCGCCGCTGGGTCTGATCAGACCGCTGTTCAGTTCAGACGCTGAGCTCTGCTCAGTCTTCGAGGCCATCCCGGTCGGGCCGGGTTTCCCGAGTGGTCGGGGGTGCCGTTGTTGGGGCAGCGGTTGTTGGGGCGGCGGTGGTCGGAGCGGCCGTCGTGGGGGGCAGCGTCCACGTGGGTGGAGCGAACGTGACGGTAGGTACCGGGGCCTCAGTGGTGGTGGCGCGAGTTGTTGTGGTTCGTCGCGGTGCTTCCGTTGTGCGGCGAGGTGCAGCCGTGGTCCGCCGAGGTGCGGCCGTGGTGCGGCGAGGTGCAGCTGTCGTGGTAGGCCCTTGCTCGGTGTCTACCTCATCGATGTCGGCATCCTCGGAGTCATCGTCGTCGGAGTCGTCGTCGGCTTCTTCCAGCGAACTGGTCGTGAGACGGCTTGCCTCTGCCTCGGTCGTTGTCGCTGCCGTTGTTGAGGTGGTCGTCGAGTCTCGGGAAGTACTGGGGCCGGATACCTCGGACGTGTCGGCCGCAATATCTACCGACTCACCGTTGTTCCTGCCGCTGGCTACGGCGAAGATCAGTGCATTCGAGGCCAGGAAAAGCAGCACCAGGATGACCTGGGTGGCGCGCCGTCGTGACGGGGACCATGAATCAAACCGTTCCATCAGCCGCCAAGCCTCCTGCAATCCGCATCTACTTCAGTATGAGATATGTCAGGCTGGACGGGCACCCCGACGTGAAGGATCACCTAGATGGCCAGGGACAGTGACATCGAGATAAATGGGCAACTCACCGTCCCGGCCCACGAGCTCACGTGGCGATTCGGACCCTCTGGAGGCCCCGGAGGACAGCATGCAAACACCGCCAACACCAGGGCCGAACTGGTCTTCGAGATCGCAACGTCAGGCGTGCTGTCCGACCGGCAACGCCGAGTACTCGAAGACGCATTCGGGCCCAGGCTCCGGGTCGTCGTCGACGACGCCCGCTCCCAGAACCGCAACCGTGAGGTGGCGGCTGAGCGCCTAGCGTCGAAGCTTCGCCAAGCCCTTGTACCAAAGCCCAAGAGACGGCCAACGAAACCCAGTCGTCGGGCCAAACAGCGACGACTTGATGCCAAACGTCGTACTGGTCAACGAAAGGCCGAACGTCGCCGCCCTGACCTCGACTAGCCGATGGGGTACACGGCATCACCAGAGACTGAGAAGGTCTCGAAACCGTCAGTAATTGGCTCGCCGTCGCAGTCAAAGGCTTGCGTGATCATCTCACCGGCCGGCAGACGAAGTTCCTTGGTGTCACCGACGTCGAGGATCTCACTGGAACCCAGCTCATCCAGTCCGATATCGGAGGAGCCTTCGGGGTTGATGGTGAGATAGCAGACCCGATCATCGGTCTCGTTCACGAAAGTCACGTCGTGAACCGGCACCGGTTCGGCCGTGATTTCGATTGCTTCGATGAACACAATCTCGCCCTCGACCAGGAAGGCGACTTCGTACAGACCGGGGGTGAGGCCTTCCGGGTCTTCGGCACAGACCCAGAAGTCGGTGCCTTCCGATTCTTCCTGCCAGGTCTGGTTGAACAGACTGAGGTTGGCATCGATCTCATCGTTGACTACCCAGACGGCGTCCCAGGCAGCGCCGGGCACCATCCCTTCCCACGCCACCCAGAAGCACAGGTCGGTGTCCTCGGAGGATGCGGTGACCACGAACTGGGTCTCGCTGAGGTCCTCGGGAACCGCCAAGCTGAAACCGGGACGATAGAAGTAGAGATCGTCAACGTTCACGGTGCTTGTTGGCCCGGTGGGCGTGAAGGTGATCGGCGTGGCTGTTCGTGCTTCCTCGATGAGCGGAAGAGCCAGATTGACGGGGCGGATGCCGTTGAGGAATCCGCCGAAAGGTACGCACTGGTCGCTGTTGTCAACCCGACCATCGCCGTTGGTATCGGTCAGCACTCGGCAGTCGACAATGGGGCTCTCGCTCGAGGCGCCACCCTGGGTGGGAACTCCGATGAGTTCGCCTTCGTCGTTTACCGCTGTGCCACCGCTGTTACCGCCGGCAATAGTGGCGTCGGTCTTGATCCAGCTGCGATCGCCAACACCGGCCTGGGCCGTGAAGCCGCTTACCGAACCGTTGGTGAAGGTGATGGTGTCGCCGCCAATGCTGGGATAACCGAGGATCCGAATGTTGTCGCCGATCTGCACATCGTCGCTATCGCCGATGACAGTGGGAGTAAAGGTGGCCGAGGTATCGGCGCCATCCAAGTCCCGGGTTGCTCGGACCACAGCCAGGTCGAGATCAACATCGACGGCCAGAAGATCAGCTTCGAATGCTGGCTCAGGCGGTACGCCGGAGTCGTCGGTTACAGCTATGAGGATGGATGAGTAGGAGCAGAAGCTGTCATTGGCAACCACATGGGCGTTGGTGAGAATCGTGCCCTGTTCGTCGATGATGGTTCCGGAACCGAAGCACAGCGGCTCGCCGCTGCTGTCGACCAGAATGATCATGACGGTCGAGGTGGCCAACTCGGCCACCGATCGAGGTTGGGCTTCGGTCGTTGTGGTTTCGGCGACGGTGGTGGTGGGAGCCTCAACGGTTGTTTCGGTGGCAGTGACTGTGGTTGTGGAGACAGCGGAATCGTCGCCACCGCTGTTCGCTACGACGAACGCTCCACCTCCGAGAAGGGCTAGGGCCAGAACGCCAGCGCCGACCAAGAGGCCGGTTCGTTTGCCTTTGCCGCCGCCGGTTGCCGCAGGTTGGCTGGTGGGGGGCAGTTGAGTGGGAGGGGCCTGGACGGGAGGAGTGTGGGTTGCCGCCACGCCGTAGTGGGTCGGAGGGCTCGTTGGTGGAGTAGCGACGGGCGGGGTGAAGGGAACAGCCGAGGTAGGGGCGGCCGGGGTAGGCGGTACCGCCCGTGCTTGGGGAGCGGCGGGAGCCGCCTGAGGAGGCTGGACAGCCGGGGTAGGCGGTGTCTGTGCAACAGGGGTTGGCGGAATGACCCGGCTCGGGATGGGCATGGTCGCTGGCTGGGCCGGGCGCTGAAACTGAGCCTCGGGCGCCACTGCCGGTGGTTCCACAACGGCAGGTGGTTCGGCCGCGGGTACCTGGTCAACCGGTGGTTGGGAGCCAGGACGGCGAGGCGGCTTTGGGGCCTGAGGGTTCTCGGTCACGACACGAACGATAGAAGGTCGGAGGGGCCGCGAACAGGGTCAAAGACCAAGTACGGGGACATCCCCTAGCTACCCCCGACCCGACCTTACGAACTTCCCGGTGTCCCGGTCAGATGGCGAATCCGCCCAGTTTGACCTCGAGATACTCGGCGATTCCCTCATGTCCGCCCTCTCGACCCAACCCGGAGTCGCCCATGCCGCCGAAGGGGGCAGCGGCCGACGTGGGATTGACGTCGTTGATGCCAATGATGCCGAATCGGAGACCCTCAAAGGTCCGCATGGCGGTGCTGATGTTCTGGGTGTAGACGTAGGCGGCGAGCCCGTAGTTGGTGTCGTTGGCCTTGTCGATGACGGTGTCGACGTCGTCGTAGGTGATCACCGGAGCCACGGGTCCGAAGGTTTCCTCCCGATAGATCACCATGTCGTCGGTGACATCGGTGACCAGCGTCGGGGCAAAGAAGTGGCCACTTCCAAACTCGCCCTCCAGTAGTCGAGTGCCGCCAACGGGAACGCCGGCTCCCTTGGCGATTGCATCTTCCACCTGGCGCTCGACCTTGGCCACCGCTGCGTCGTTCACCAAAGGACCCACACCGACACCGTCGTCCATGCCGTTGCCAGCCCGTACCTTGCCCACCCGTTGCACGAGTGTCTCGTGGAAGGCCTCTGCTCCCGACTCATGGATGTAGAGCCGGTTTGGACTGATGCAGGCCTGACCAGAGTTGAGGAACTTGAGCGCAGCCGCCCCCTTGGCCGCATGGACCGGATCGGCATCGGGGAACACGATAAACGGGGCATGGCCGCCCAGCTCGACCGAAACCCGCTTGAGGTTGCCGGCCGCTTTGCCGGCCAGCATCTTGCCAACGGCCGTGGAGCCGGTGAAGGTGAGCTTGCGTACTCGCTCGTCGGTGGTGAACACCTCACCAATTGGCTTGGGGTCTAGTGCAGTGACCAGGTTGACCACCCCTGGCGGGAACCCGGCATCGTGGAAGATCTGGTAGATCGCCTTGGCGCAGAGCGGTGTGGCCTCTGCTGCCTTGAGCACCATGGTGCATCCGGCCGCCAGGGCCGGGCCCATCTTTCTGGTGAGCATGGACATCGGGTAGTTCCACGGCGTTACCGCAGCGACAACGCCCACCGGTTGCTTGAGCACAAGGAACCGCTGATCGGCCCGAGCCGATGGCAGCCACTCCCCCGCGATTCGTTTGGCTTCTTCGGCATACCACCGGAGAAAGTCGGCGCCGTACTTGACCTCGGCCGCGCTGGCTTTGAGCGGCTTGCCTTGTTCGGTGGTCATGAGTTGCGCCAGCTCGCCGCTGCGTTCGGTCATCAGCTGCCACGCCTTGTAGAGCAGCTCAGACCGCTCGTATGCGGTGGTTGAAGCCCAGCTACCAAACGCCGCGTCGGCGGCCGCAACGGCCGCTTCGGCATCAGCCGAGCCGCCGTCGGGCACTGTGCCAATGACCTCACCGGTCGCCGGATTCGTTACCTCGAAGGTCCGACCCGATGCCGCATCCACCCACTCACCGTTGATGTACATGGTGGACAGTATGCGCCCGCTTCGAACCGGAATCGAAACGGCGCCTCAGGTCAGATTCCCACCGCGGCCGGACCGCCCTTCTGACGACCCTTCCGGAAGATCTTGGCGAACAGCCAGCGACCAGGGGGCACGAGTGCCAAGTAGTAGAAGGGGAACGACACCAGAACCAGGATGGTGGAGGCGATTAGACCGAACATGATGGTGAACGCCAATGCCTCCCAGAACGGATCCGACAATGCCAACGGGGCCAGGCCAACCACTGTGGTGGCAGTAGTTGCCACCAGCGGTCGGAAACGACTTCGCACCGCGATGGCGATGGATTCGGCGTTGGTCGCTCCACTTCGCCACGCCTGGTTGGCGGCATCGGTCAGCAGAATTGTGTTGTTCACCACAACGCCTATCAGACCTATCAAACCGATCATCACGAAGAAGCTGAGGGCGTTGTCGCTGGCCCTGAGAGCGGTGAACACGCCGAATAGGCCGAACGGAATGGCCAACATGATCAGTATCGGTTGCACAATCGATCGGAACTGGAAGATCAGGAGTAGCAGCATTCCGACCAGGGCCGCCTGGAGTGCCACGCCGGCTGAGGCAAAGTCTTCCTGGTTGTCGCTCTCCTGGCCGAAGTCGAAGCGGAGGGCGTCGGCGGGAAGTCCTCGAGCTTCGAGATCGGCCTCGGGGTGAAGTTCTGTCACCTTGGCTTCGGCGGCATCGACCAGGGCGGTGGTGTCGTCGCCATCGAACCGGGCTCGAACCTCGATGAGCCTCTCCCCATTTGTCCGGAACACCTGACCATCGGTTGAGTCGAGCGTTTCGAGAATCACCGCAACTTCACCGTTGGCTCTGGTGACCTCGGCTTGAGCGAGTTCGGCGACAAGGTCGTCGGCCAGCTGCTGGGCGGCACCGGGGTCGGCATCAGCACTGATCTGAACAGCGAACGGGAAGTCACTGGCCGGCGGACCGTTGTCGATCTGACTTACGGTCGGCCTGAGGTTCTCGACGTCAACAAGTTTGGCTTCGATCTGCTCCGCAAACTCAGCGGCCGTTGGCTCCCGGTCAGCGAAGTTGCTGAGATCGACGAACACATTGATGCCGCCCGCTCCGCTGAAGGTGTAGATGGCCGAAACAAGATCGTCGCCAAGGACATCGAGCACGGCCGCGTCGACAACATCCGAGAGGTCCTGCGCCTCTTTCAGTCGAGCTACGGGGTCGGGGTTGTCAAGATCGAATTCGGCCTCGACAAGCAAATTGTTGGAGTCCTTCGACGGCGGAAAGATGTTGAAGGTGAGGCCCCCGGCAACGGAGAAGGCGGCGATTACAACCGCGATCGACAAACCGATCGAAGCCACCCCAACGGCAAGGCCGGCTAGCCGGTTCCGGTCGACCAGGGTGATCAGACGGGCCAGCCCGCCAGCCATCGACCGCTGAGCCCGCACGAGCGGCGACTTGTTGGTTGGTCCGGCCAGGAGGAACGCCGCTCCCAGGGCCGAGATGAGGGTGATGGAAAGAAAGAACGACATCAGCAGCGCCACGATCACCGTGACCGGCATGATTCGAATGAACTCACCCAAAATGCCGGTGACGAAAAGCATGGGGCAGAAGACCAGAACGGTGGTGAGAGTGCCGGAGAACGAGGCGGCACCAACCCGATCGATGGCCACCCGCACAACGTCGACTGGCCCTACCCCGTCTTCTCGATTGGCATCGATCGACTCGGCGATGACGACCGCGTCATCGACCAGGAGTCCCAACGTCAGAATGAGGGCGAAGAGGGTAATGGTGTTGAGCGATTGCCCAAGGAGCATGAGGGCCAGCAGGGTGGCCGCCATCACCGTCACCATGAAGGCCGAGGTGATCACGGCTGTGCGCCACCCGATGAGCAGCAGGCTGACCAGAGCCACCGCAATGAGACCGGTGAGGAGGTTGCCTTGCAAGTTGCTCAGTTGGAGGCGAATGTCCTTGGCGAAATCGGCAGTGACCCTGGCCTCGTAGCCATCACCAACGGGTGCCGTCTCCAGCAATGCCGCTACCTCATCACTGAGTTCGAGTGTGTCCAGGCCGGTCTCGGCTCGGTCAATGCCGATGGTCACCGCCCGTTGGAAGTCAGGATCGCCGCGTTCATACACCCGGGAGATCGAGACCTGGCGTCGAACCGTCTCCCCGGTCGACGGATCGACGGCTTCTTGGATCTGCTCTTGGACGTCGGCAACGACGATGTCGGGGTCGGCTTCCAGGTGTTCGGCCACCGCCGCCGCCTGGCGTTCGAGCTCCTCGATCTCGGTGTTACCACCAACGGCCGCCACCGAAACGAGCAAGTCGTACTGGTTCAGGAATGCCGCGGCATCAAGCTCGGTGAAGACGACCTCGACCTCGGGAGGGATGGCGCCCTCTTCGACGCCGACCAGAGCGGCTACGCCATCGGCCGACGAGAAGCTGCTGTCGAACTCGACGATGATCGTTGCGCTGTTGTTGCCCGCGAATGAGTCAACACCAATGACGCCGTCGAGACCGGTCATGGCGTCGCTCAGTGGCTTCGCCACATCAGCGTCGACGACCTCCGGATCGCCGGCGAAATAGGGTGCCTGGACGAAGACCACCGGCGTGTTGATGGGTGGGAATCCCTCCCGGTCGAGACCCGAAAGGTAGGCATAACCTCCCGCTCCCAGAAGCACGACCCAGAGCCCGAGGGTGACCTTCCAATACCTAGCGGCGGCAACGGCAATCGTGGTCAACGGGCGACGAGAGGATTGAGCGGTGGACACAGTGAGAAGGTAGCGAACGATCTTCGCCACCGCGATGCAGTTACGACAAAGGTGAGGTCACCCGGCGGCGAAACGGCTCGTCGTTCATAGACTGCCGACGTGGCAGCGATCACCATCATTGACGGCGGCATGGGTAAGGAACTCAAGCGGATCGGCGCGCCGTTCCGTCAGCCAGAGTGGTCGGCGCTGGCACTCATGGAAGAGCCCGAGTCCGTCTTCGAAGCCCACCAGAATTTCATGGACGCGGGCGCCGAGGTCATCACAACCAACAGCTACGCCATCGTGCCGTTTCATATCGGTCAGGAGCGATTCGATGACTCGGTCGTCGAGCTGGCTTCCCTGGCCGGACGCATGGCCAGAGAAGCGGCCGACGAAGCCGAGCAACCGGTGTTGGTTTGCGGCTCTCTGCCCCCACTCTTCGGCAGCTACCTACCCGAGTTGTTCGATCCCGAGCTGGCTCCCGAGATGCTCGATCAACTCATCGAAGGGTTGTCACCTTCGGTCGATCTCTGGCTGGCCGAGACCCTCGGGTCCGTCCAGGAGTTCGACGCGGTACTCGATGCCCTCGACCGACACGCCGAGCGAGAGGGCGAGGCTCTGGAGCTGTGGGCTTCATTTTCCCTGAGTGACGACTTGGTCG
This sequence comes from uncultured Acidimicrobiales bacterium, assembly GCA_937930655.1. Lineage (GTDB taxonomy): Bacteria > Actinomycetota > Acidimicrobiia > Acidimicrobiales > SZUA-35 > JAHECQ01. The sequence continues at coordinate 19,042 of CALHBU010000306.1, forward strand.
ACGGCAAGGCCGTCCTCCGCTCGGGCGAGAGCATCGAGGTGCTGCTCGAAGCTGTTGCCGACCGAGCCGACGCACTTTTGTTCAACTGCTCGCAGCCAGAGACCATCAGCGTCGGCCTTGGTCAGCTCGTCGCTGCCCTGGGGAAACGTCCGCTCCGCTTCGGCGCCTATGCCAATGCCTTTCCTGGCGACGACGATCCTGATGCTGACTACGCGGCCAACGAGTTCATCCACGAACCTCGGGCCGACCTCACCCCCGAGAACTATGCCGACATCGTCGAGGGCTGGGTCGAGACCGGGGCGTCGATCGTCGGCGGATGCTGCGACATCGGGCCCGAACACATCGCCGAGCTGGTCGCCCGCTTCGGTTAGTCCGAAAATTGGCAGCTGCCAGCGGCGTCGACCCCACCGACAGCTGCCAGTTTCGTTCGTTAGCGGTTTGCGTAGACCGCTGTCTCGAAGTCTTGGAACAAGCCGATCGACTTGTGGTCGGCAAACGGCAGAATCTGAGTGACGTAGGCCCCGCCGATCTCGTTGACCGGATCGATCCAGAAGTAGCTGTTGGCCAAGCCGGCCCAGCTGAGCCCGCCGGCCGGACGACCGGTCGGTGTGGGTTCCTCGTTGATCTGGAACGTGAGGCCCCACGACTTCTCGATGCCGGGGAAGAACTCGGCGTTGTTGCTGAAGGCCGGGTTGGTGGTGACCAACTCCTGGACTCGGAGGTCGCCCATGGCGTTGGTGCTCATGGCGGCCACCGTCTCGGCTGACATAACGCGGGTGCCGTCGAGCTCGCCACCGTTGAGCACCATTCGGCAGAAGCGGGCGTAGTCGCCCATGGTTGAGATGAGTCCGCCACCACCCATTTCGAATTCAGGATTGTCCGGGGCGGGGAGCTCCATCGGCGTAAGGCCGCCATCGGGCAGACGAGCATGCATGCCGGCCAGCCGCTCGGCCATCGAATCGGTCGGGGTGAAGCCGGTGTCGTTCATACCGAGCGGGTCGAAGATGTTGGCCTTGAAGTACTCGCCCAAGGTCTGACCAGAGGCAGCCTCGACCATCTGACCGGCCCAGTCGATGCCGGTGCCGTACTCCCACTTGGTGCCTGGGTCGAACATCAGCGGCACTCGCAGCGCCGACTTCTGCAGCGACAGCACGCTCGGAGTGCCCGTCGCCTCCAGGAAGGCCGCATAGTCGGCGTCCCAGATGTCGTAGACAAAGCCCGAGGTGTGGGTGAGCAGATGCCGCAGCGTGATCTCTGTCGCCGCCGGCCGGGTTTGGGCGGTGTCGCCGTCAAGGCCGGTGAGAACCTGAGCATTGGCAAGATCGGGGCAGACATCTCCGGCTGGACCATCGAGGCTGAGCTTGCCTTGCTCGACCAACTGCATGGCGGCGGCCCCGGTGATGGCCT
>CALHBU010000307.1 GCA_937930655.1 uncultured Acidimicrobiales bacterium
CGGACCACAGTGGGCGAGTTAGTGCTGAGATCGAAGTAGGCCAGGCCGTCGTGGGCTCCCTCGGCGATGCCGTTGGGGCCGAGGGCCACCGCCTCCACCTCAACCGGTCCCGGTAGCGACGTGAATACCACCTCGCTGACCCGGGCCACCTCAGCTGGAGAATCGGCCCAGGTCGCACCTGCCTCTTCAGCAGCGGCGGAAGACGAGCGGTTCAGGTCGTTGACGACCAGCTCATGACCAGCGGCGGCAATGTTCGCCGCCATGCTCGATCCCATGGTTCCTAGTCCGATGAATCCGACCTTCATGTTGATTCTCCCTCTGTGTTCTCTGGCTGTTCAGCCTGTGCGTTCGTTTTGTCATTGGGGTGGTGATGAAGAGCAGCCACGATGCCCTCCAGATCTTTCGACGGAGCGGGGTAGCGGGCCAGGACCAATGGATCGGGCCCTGGCACCACGTGATCGTCGGAGTCGGCCAACACCCGGATGCGACGATGGCCATCAAGAATGTCGCTCATCGACTCGTGGGTAGCGAAGGCACGTCCGTCCAAGAAGTTCTCGTAGTAGTGGGCGGCATCGGAGGCAACCACCACTCGACCTCGGGCGGTATCGACGCCAACCGACATCTGGCCTGGGGTATGTCCGGGCACGAGGTGAAGGCTGACGCCCCCGCCGAGACCAGCCTCCCGGCCGTCGACATCACCACGATGAAAGTGCACCCGTTCGCCGTACACATTGCGCACCATGGCCAGGACGTCCTCCAGCCGGAAGCTGTGCCTGAGGGCCCCGTGGGTCATAGCCCGGCCAGTGGCGAACGCAAGCTCGGCGTCTTGCAGGTGGAAGCGAGCAGCCGGAAAGGCCTCGAGCGTGCCGGCGTGGTCGTAGTGCAGATGGGTGATGACAACGTCCTCGACAGCGGCAGCATCGATGCCGATCAGAGCCAGCGCCTCGGCCGGCGATCGAAGAAAGGTCCGCCCTCGGCCCTCACCCTCCTCTCGCCCGAACCCAGTGTCGATGACAATTGTCCGCTCATCGGAACGAAGGGCCCACACGAAGTAGTCCATGGCCATTGGGCCATCGTGAGGGTCTCCACCGGCGAAGATCTGGGCCCTCGTGCCCATCCGCTCGGCGTACTTCAGAGCGAACACCTCGAAGGTTTCACTCATCACCGAACACTTCGATAGCGACCCGGCCGGCGTTCACTGCGCACGGCCACCCGGCATAGAACGCGATGTGAGTGATCATTCCCTTCAGCTCATCGGGCGTGACGCCATTGTCGAGGGCCCGGCGGAAGTGGCCTCGCAGTTCCTCGGTTCGGTACAGGGCGGCCAGAAGGGTCACCGTGACCAAGCTGCGGTCCCGTTTGGTCAGGTCGTCGCCCTCCCAGACATCGCCGAACAACACGTCGTTACGGAGGCGGCCAAGGTTGGGGATGAACTCGTACACGGTCGGTGGTTTGGTTGAATCAGTCACGGGATCGAACCTAGGCGGGAGGCCTGGACAGGACCTAGCGGGTGCTGAGTAGAGTCGGCCCGTGCAGGACGACTCATGACTTTGAAGCTCGGAATCTATCTCAACTCTCAGGCGCCCGAGACAGACGACCCGGCCGCCCATTTACGGGCCATCATCGACCAGGTAAAGGCTGCCGAACGGCTCGGTTTCGACTCGATCTGGGCCGGCGAACACCACCTCACGCCCGGCTTTCATTTCCTGCCCCAGCTCACGCTGCTCTCTCACCTGGCTGCCTATTCCGGTGACATGGACCTCGGCACCAACCTGGTTCTGCTACCCCTTCACCGACCGGTCGATATCGCCGAACAAGTGGCTCTCATCGACATCGCCTGCGGCGGACGTTTCATCCTCACGGTCGGCCAGGGCTACCGGCCCGAGGAGTTCGCAGCCATGGGGTCGCCCTTCGAAGACCGGCTGGCCCGGTTCGTCGACGGCATCGACATCATCCGCCGACTGTGGAGCGAACGAGAGGTCGATCACGACGGTGGTTGGTACTCGCTAGAGAAAGCAACCGTGCTTCCTGGCCCCCTCCAACCGGGAGGGCCGCCGATCTGGATCGGCGCCACCACCGACCGGGCCATCAAGCGAGCAGGTCGAATCGGCGATGCCTTCATGGCCACTCCCAACGCCGACAACACCGAGATTGCCCGACAGTTCTCAGTCTTCGACGAAGCCCGGGCCGACGCCGGCATCGACGCCGCTCCTGACAAAGGTCGAATGCTCGAAGTTCATTGCCACGCCAATAGCGACGAAGCCCGCAGCCGGGCCCGGCCACATCTGCTGACGAAGTACGCGGCTTATGCCTCTTGGGGACTCACCGGCAGCGCCGGCGATGCTGCCAAGTCGGCCGAAGACGCTGATGGCACCGACGCCTTCACGTCACTTGCTCACGACCGGTTTGTCATCGGCAACCCAGACGAGGTGGTTGCCGGCTTGGTCGAGCAACACCGAGACGTTGGGCTCACCCACCTGGCTATGCGGGTGAGCTGGCCCGGTTCAGACCCAACCCATGCCCTGGAGTGCATCGAGATCATGGGTTCGGAGGTTCTTCCGCAGGTGCGGGCCGAGCTGTCCTGATCGGAGTGGCCGTTGTCGGCTAGCGGTCGATATAGGCAGTGAAGACGCAGGAGATCTGCGCTTTGCCGCCGCCCGGAACCTGCATGTTGTGGCGACTTGGCCGAGACGCGGGATCGGGGAACCTCTCGACCCATGGGCCGTTGAGGGCAGCACGGGAGGCGGCGGCATCGGCAACAAAGAAGGTGATCTTGGCCATGTCGTCCCACGTTGCTCCTGCTTCGGTGAGCATGTTGCCCATGTGAAGAAAGAGGTTGTCGATCTGTTCCTCGAGGGTGTCAGGCAGAACCCGCTCGCCATCGTTGAACGGTGGAATGATGCTCGACTCGATCAACGGACCGATTTTGGTGGCGCTGGGAATCGGATTCTCGTGGGCAAAGCTGGCGATCTCGATCGATGTTCTCGTCATGGCCAAATGACCCTAGTCGCCGCTCATCAGCGGGACTTCGAACCGACCGGGCAACAACAAGTATTGTTTCTTGCATGCAGATCACGCCGATAGCAGGGAAGGTCTTCGGAGCCGAAGTCACCGACGTGTCGCTTGGCGACCTCACCGATGAACAGTTCGTTGAGATCAAACAGGCCTTTCTCGACTTCGGATTCTTGGCCTTTCCTGGTCAGTTCTTGAGCGCCGAGGAAAACATCGCCTTTGGCGAGCGGTTTGGTCCGCTCGAATTCGGCGCCCTGCCACTTTCCAACGTCAAGCGTCTACCCGATGGCACCTTCGCCGAGAAGGTCCTCAATCTCGACTCGCAAACAATGCGTAGCAACGTAGGCAACGAGACATGGCACACCGACTCGACCTACAAGCCGCTCAGCAGCAAATGCGCCATGTTGTCGGCGGTCGTTGTGCCCGAGCACGGCGGCGAAACCGAACTGGCCGACATGCGGGCCGGTTACGCCGCCCTCGATGAGGCGACAAAGGAACGGATCGACGGCCTCAGCGCATTCCACTCCAATCAGTACTCACAAGCTAAGGACATTGGGGACTTCCCACGGATCGATAGCAACGGTTTCTTCAAGGACGTCTACCACCAGGAGGCGTACCTCCGGCCGGTAGTGAAAGTTCACCCCGAGACGGGGGTCAAGAATCTCTTCCTTGGCCGCCATGCCTTCGGCATCCCGGGACTTGACCGATCCGAGAGTCAGGAACTGTTGGCTTCCCTCCTCGATTTCGTTGTCTCCGACGAATCCAGGACCTACACCCACTACTGGCAACCGGGCGACACGCTGCTGTGGGACAACCGAGCGCTTCTACACCGGGCCCGCCCCTACGACTATTCGAAACCGCGAGCGCTGCTCGGTACCAGGGTGGCCGGTGACGACACCGAACTCTCCTACTACCCCGAGGACCCGGCTGCCCAGGCCGGGCGCGATGCCCTGGCGGCAGAGCTCGAATTGTTGCGGGAAGAAAGCGCCGACCTCATGTACGGCGCAACCACCGCCAGTCGTTAACGCCAAGGCAACAAGCAAACGAGGCTTAGGGTCTCGCCAGAGTGAACCGATGGGAAGGAGTGGCCACCGATGGCATCGACACCTTCGACTTCGACCAACTCGAGCACGGCGAGGCTCCGACTGCGAGCTCCCCTTCGTCGAAGGGTGGCTCGGTCGACAGCCGACTGCTCACCAAACACCTGCAACGGACATCACCGTGGAAGCGGGTCGTGCGCTGGGGCATCGGGCTGCTGGTCGCGGCC
>CALHBU010000308.1 GCA_937930655.1 uncultured Acidimicrobiales bacterium
AACTTCCTCGACATTGGTGGCGGCGCCAACGCCGACGTAATGGCCGGGGCCCTGGAAGTCATCAACAACGACGCCAACGTCAAGGCCATCTTCATCAACATCTTCGGTGGCATCACCCGAGGTGAAGAGGTTGCCAACGGCATCATCGAGGCCATGGGGCGGGTCAAGCTCGACTCGCCGATGATCATCCGCCTCGATGGAACCAATGCCGAGGAAGGCCGAGCCATTCTCGAGCCGCACCTGAGCGACATGCTGATGATGGAACCGACCATGCTCGACGCTGCCAACAGGGCCGTCAGCCTGGCGAAAGGCTGAGTGGAACAATGAGCATCTTTCTCGACGAAAACAGCAAGGTCATCTACCAGGGCCTCACCGGCTCGACCGGTCGTTACTACGGCCTGTTGAACCAGGAGTACGGAACCAACGTCGTCGGCGGTACCCATCCCAAAAAGGCGGGCACCGATGTCGAGGGCATTCCGATCTTCGCCAACGCCACCGAAGCCCGGGAAAAGACCGGCGCCAATGTGAGCTGCATCTTCGTGCCCGCTCCCGGCGTGCAGTCGGCCGTTCTTGAAGCGGCTGAGGCCGGCATCGAGCTGGTCGTGGTTATCACCGAAGGTGTGCCGGCCCAGGACGAGGCGTACTTCTTCAACAAGCTCCAGCGGGACTTTCCAAACACCCGCTTGCTGGGCCCCAACTGCCCAGGCCTCATCAGCCCCGGTAAGGCCAACGTGGGCATCACGGCGGGCCACATCGCCAAGCCTGGCGGTCCGGTCGGCATCGTGAGTCGTTCAGGAACGCTGACCTACCAGGCGCTCTACGAGCTCCAGCAGAAGGACATCGGGGTCACCACGTGCGTGGGCATCGGTGGCGACCCGGTACCGGGCACCAGCTTCATCGACTGCCTCGAGGCGTTCGAGGCCGACCCCGACACCAAGGCCATCATGATGATCGGCGAAATCGGCGGTTCGGCCGAGGAAGAAGCAGCCGAGTACATCAAGGCCAATGTCACCAAGCCGATCAGCAGCTACGTCGCTGGCGTCACGGCTCCTCCCGGCAAGAAGATGGGCCACGCTGGCGCCATCGTGTCGGGTGGCAAGGGAACGGCCGCGGCCAAGACCGAAGCTCTTACCGATGCCGGAGTCCGGGTTGGAAACAACCCCACCGAGGCTGGCGAGCTCATGGCGGAGATTGTCGCCGAGCTCTAGAGAGCCCAGAGAGTCTAAAGAGCCTGGAGAGTAGGGCCTTTCTGGTTCCTCGTGAGCCCCGACTACCTTCTGGGTGGTCGGGGCTCACTCGTTTTAGGGCTCACTGGTTTTAGAGAGTTGGGGTGGGACACTGGGAGCGTGCGTCGAGTCGTCCCCCTTCTAGTTGCTGTGTTTGTGGCGGCTGCGTGCTCGACTGTCGATGAACCTGAACAGGGTGCGTTTAGCGCCGAGGTGCAGGCCGGGGACAACGACGAGTCCGTTCCTGGTGCGGGCTCCGGCGATGCAGATGCCGGTTCCGACCCCGATGGAGCGAGTTCCGAGTCCGATGTCGACAGCGTTGAACCGGACGGGCTGGCCGCCGTCGACACGTTGCGACAGGATCCGGAGCCGGCGCTCGCCCTCATCACACCAACCGGAGTGGTGGTGCCGGTGGTGCAAGAAGACTTTGATGGGTTCACGGTTCTCTCCCCGTGTGGCAACGAGGTCCCCTTGGCCTGGGGTACCCCCATAACGAGCGCGGAGGTGGCGCTGGACCCGGGCCATGGCGGAGGCGAGGTAGGCGCTGAGGGTCCCAACGGGTTGGCTGAGAAGGATCTCAACCTCACGTTGGCCAAGCGAACGGCTACGGAGCTGCGGGCACGGGGTATCTCGGTGGTGCTCACCCGAACCGCTGACTATCGCATTCCCCTTTCGTCGCGAGCAGCCATCGCTAACACACTGGGGGCTGAGCTGATGGTGTCCATTCATCACAACGCGCCGGTGGTCAATCCGTCACCCGGTCCTGGCACCGAGGTGTTTGTTCAGTTCGGATCGGACGAGTCGCGCCGTCTTGGCGGCCTGATCTACGAGGAGGTGGTTGCCGCCCTGTCACAATTCGAAGATGTTGAGTGGGTGACATCGTCGGACGCCGGAGCCCTTGCGGTCCTTAACGCTGATGGCGACGACTCCTACGGCATGATCCGCCGGCCCGAGATGCCTGCTGTGCTGGCCGAGCTCGGCTACCTGGCCAACCCGACCGAAGCCGAGTTGTTTGCTACCGATCGGTACATCGATGTGGCGGCCTTTGCCTTGGCCGAAGCCATCGAGAGGTGGCTGGACACTGATGCCCCGGGGTCGGGATTCGTTGATGAACCTCGCCGTTTCACACCCGATGGACGAACCGGAGGCAGCGGCGGGTGCGAGGATCCTCCGCTCGAATAGGCGCTCTTGTCGTCGTAGCTGAGCTGTCGCAGAACAGAGGCGCTAGCTTCGTCGCCGTGCGAGCACTTCTCTCTGTCTATGACAAGACCGGCATCGTCGACCTGGCTCGAGCGCTGCATGAGCTGGGGGTCGACCTGGTGTCGTCCGGCGGTACCGCCAAGGTCATCGCCGAGGCTGACATTCCGGTCACCGACGTTGCCGACTTCACCGGGTTTCCCGCCATGCTCGGGCATCGGGTGGTCACCCTTCACCCCAAGGTCCACGGGGGCATTCTGGCCGACCGCCGCGATCCTGCTCATCTGACTGATCTCGAGAGTCACGGCATTGACCTCATCGATGTGGTTGTCGGGAATCTCTATCCGTTCTCTTCAGACCCGTCGATTGACCTCATTGACATAGGTGGCCCGACGCTGGTGCGGGCGGCAGCCAAGAACCACGAATACACGACCGTGCTGGTCGACCCCGCCGACTACCCGGAAGTACTCGACGAGCTCAAGGCATCAGGCGCTACCTCGTCGAATACTCGACGCCGCTTGGCTCGCAAGGCCTTTGCCCACACGGCGGCCTACGACGCATCGATCGTGAGCTGGCTCGACGACGAGATTGGCGGTGAGGACCCGCTTCCTCCCACCCTTCACCTCTCGTTGGAGCGAGCCCAGGATCTTCGATACGGCGAAAACCCTCACCAGCAGGGTGCCCGCTACCGGGTGTCGGGCACCACGACCTGGTGGGACGATGCCAAACAGCACAGCGGTTTGGCGTTGAGCTATCTGAATCTCTTCGATGCCGATGCTGCTTGGCGTCTGGTTCACGACCTTGGCCCGGACCCCGCCGTTGCCATCATCAAACACGCCAACCCGTGCGGTGTTTCGATCCACAAAGATCTGGCCGTTGCGTATGAGCAGGCCTTTGCCTGCGATCCTCGATCGGCCTTTGGTGGCATTGTTGCGCTCAACCGCCCAGTCGACGAGTCGACGGTTGCCGCCATCGAGGCCGCCGCTCAAGCTGATGTGATTATTGCCCCTGGCTTCGAAGATGGCGTCATCGACCGTCTGATCGCCAAGCGAAAGAACACTCGGCTGCTGGAAGCAACAGCGCCCAAGGTGCCGGCTTTGGCTGTTCGACCGTTGTCCGATGGATTTCTTGTCCAGCAAAACCACTACTTCGGGGCGGCCGTGGAAACTTGGGAGGTCGTGACTGATCGCCAACCGACCGAAACGGAAATGGCTGATGCCGCTCTTGCCTGGCGCCTGTGCAGCTATGTCTCTTCCAATGCCATCGTGCTGGTCAAGGACGGCACCGCGTGGGGGATCGGCGCCGGACAACAAAACCGAGTTGAGTCGGGCATGTTGGCTGCAAGTAAGGCCGACGGGCGAGCCAGCGGGGGAGCCTGCGCTTCAGACGCCTTCTACCCCTTTGCCGATGGCGTCGAGGCGGCGGCCGATGCCGGTGTGGCCGTGGTGATTCAGCCGGGCGGTTCGGTGAACGACAAAGACACGATTGCTGCCGCCAACGATCGTGGCGTAGCCATGGTGTTCACTGGCGAGCGTCAGTTCCGCCACTAAGCGGCGGTACTGCTGCCGTAGGCCCGCCTGCTCCGGTTCTGCTTGTGCTCGACCGGTAGGGATGCAAGTAGAGTCGCAGCGCAGATCTCGTGCGTCCCTGAGGCGCGTTACACAAGGAGTTTTCAGGTCGTGAGCAAAGCCCCCGTTCGAGTTACCGTCACCGGCGCCGCTGGTCAGATTGGCTACAGCCTGCTGTTCCGGATCGCCTCCGGGGAAATGTTGGGCGCCGATCAACCGGTGATCCTTCAAATGCTCGAGATCACTCCGGCGCTCGGCGCCCTCGATGGTGTCGCCATGGAGCTCGACGACTGTGCCTTCCCGTTGCTGGCCGGAATGGTCAAGACCGACGACGCCAACGTGGCCTTCGGCGATGCCGACTACGCCCTCCTCGTCGGAGCAATGCCCCGCAAGGACGGCATGGAGCGCGCCGACCTCCTCGAAGCCAACGGAGGCATCTTCGGACCGCAGGGCAAAGCCATCAACGCCAGCGCTTCCAAAGACATCAAGGTGCTTGTCGTCGGTAACCCGGCCAACACCAACGCCCTCATCACCTTGTCGAACGCGCCTGACATCAACCCAACCCAGATCCAGGCCATGACTCGTCTGGACCACAACCGTGCGCTCAGCCAGCTTGCAGCCAAGACCAGCTCGTCGGTCAATGACATCAAGAAGATGACCATCTGGGGCAACCACTCCTCGACCCAATACCCAGACATCTTCCACTGTGAGGTCAACGGCCAGAACGCAGCCGAGCTGATCAACGACGAGGCATGGTTGGCCGACGAGTTCATCCCCACCGTCGGAGGTCGAGGCGGCGCCATCATCAAGGCCCGGGGCCTTTCGTCCGCCGCGTCCGCGGCCAACGCCGCCATCGATCACATGCACGACTGGGTGCTCGGAACTGACGATGGCGACTGGGTCTCCATGTCGATCTTCTCCGATGGTTCCTACGGTGCGCCCGACGGAATCGTCACCTCGTTCCCGACCACCACCACCGGTGGCGACTTCGCCATCGTGCAGGGTCTCGACGTCAACGACTTCAGCCAGGCTCGGATCGAAGCCAGCTGGAACGAGTTGGTCGAAGAACGCGACACCGTCTCCGGACTCGGGCTCATTTAGGCTCTGTAGCTTTCTTCGGCTTTGCCTCAGGGCTTCGCCATCCGGGTGTCACACGTTGTGCTGCTCCGTCCCTACTTCAGAAATTTGCTTGTCGTGTTGTCGGCCAGCTTCTTGCCGCCGGTTTGCTCGGTAGGGCAATAGAAGACCGTGTACTTGCGGTACTCGACTGAGTGGACGGTGTCGTCACACGTCGAGGTGCCGCGCCCAGGGCATGCTTGACCGGCCTTGTTGTGCATCTTTGAGGGTCGGTCGGCGCTCTTGCCGATGTCGTCCAGCGTCCGTTCGTGATCCAGAGACGCGGCGAGTGTGCTACCGATCGCCTGATGCAGACGATCCAATTCCTCGGTTGAAAGCTTCGACGCATTGGCGAAGGGAGAAAGGCCGGCTTCGTAAATGATCTCGTTGGCCAGTAAGCGTCCGACGCCGGCAATGATGGACTGCTGACGAAGGAGTCCGTGGAGCCGCTTGGAGTGGCTGCCGAGAATCTCACCCAGTTCGGCCCGGCTGACCAGGTCGGCATCCGGTCCAAGACCGAGCAACGGGTCCTGTTCGAGTTCATCGCCATCGACCGCCCACACCCCGGCTCGCCGCTCGGTGCCAGCTTCGGTCAGGAGCCAGGCCTCGATTCCCCCACCGGGGCCGTCGTGGTCGGGGAGGCCGTCGAACGTCCAACGCACGATGCCGTTGCGTGGCTTCTTTGACTGTTTGGGATCGGGCCGGAGACGGCCTCCCTGCATGAGGTGCACCACATGGGTGTGCCCGTTGTCGAAATTGACTCGGAGGTATTTGGCCCGACGGGTCACGTCGACGACCGTGGCCCCCACCGCTTCGTCTGCTCCCGGCGAGAACGTCTTGAGCCCGGCAAAGTTGATGAGTCGAAAGCCCGACAACGTGGCGCCGGCCAGCGCAGCCGTCATACGTTCGGCGTGGGCCTGAACCTCGGGCATCTCGGGCATGACTCGACGGTACTGGTAGCTGTGGACTGAGAAAAGAGTGCCCGGTAGGTCTGGGCTCCTGCGAAGTTAGAGGTGTCGGAGCTGGGCAGCCCGAATCTCCGGCGTTTGACCCTGGATCAGAAGGAAGTTGGCTTCCCTGACCAATCGCTGACCGTGCTGGTCGCTCACGACCGAGCGTCCTCCGAGGGACGCCACCAAGCTGGATGCCAGCCGGACCGCCAAGGCGCTGGTTCGGCCGCGAGCCTCAGGAAGCTCGGCGACGGAGGCCGAGTCCAGCTGCTGCCGGGCATCGGCCAATTCGGTGTCGAGAGGGTTGGGACCAAGGAGCGACGCGGCCCGTCTAGCCACCCCGAGACTGAGCGAGCCATTGAGTCGAAGACCGGAGGGATAGTTGGCCCGCCAGTCGTCGTAGGGCTGCACCGACGTGACCCGGGAGGAAGGTACGGGATGCTTATCGAACTGCACTTCGAACGTGGCCGATGAATTGATGGCTGACAGGGCGAGCGGCTTGGCCATGAGTGTGGGTGCTTCTCTGGCGTCGAGCAGGCTCCACACGATGTCGTCGCCGTGGCGGGCAGCGACATGAACCACATCGATGAAGCCCCATCCGGTTACCCATGGCGCGGTACCGCTAATAACCCAACCGTCATCGGCTGGTTCGGCAACGATGGCGGGTGGCCCGGCGCGCAGCAGATGGGCGAAGGCCACGCCACCCCGGGCTCGACCTGAGCTGAGCTTGGCAGCCCAGGCCTCGTGAGTCGGTCCTGACGATTCGACCGCGGCCCGACACGAGCCCTGGTGTTGCACCCACACGAACGCGGTTGTGAGGCACCCAAAGGCCATCGATTCGATGACCGAGAGCAGCGTCTCGCGTGTCGCACCGGCCCCGCCAAGATCGGGTGGGGCCGTTAGACCGTACAGTCCCATCTTTGCCCACTGCAGCAGCTGAGCTTCCGGAAGCTGGCCCCCCAGATCGGTGGCGATGGCATTGGGGAACAGGGTGTCCTCGGCGAAGGCTTCGGCCGTGGTCACGATCTCTGGCTGGGTTCGGACGTTCATGGCCGTTCGTCGCTCAGAAACTGGTGTCGGCTCGGAGAGCCTCGAGATGATCGTCGATGTCGGCTAGCTCTTTCTGGTGTCCGAGCAGCATCCCGACATCGCCTCCGATCTTGAGCCGGCCGTCGAGGAACGCCCGCTGGGCGCTGCCTGAACCCTGGGCGATCTCGGTGGCGTCTTTCCAGTCGAGGGTCATAGTCACACCGGCACTGGAGGTACCGGGCTGGAGGCCGACCGAGTCGGGACCGAGCCTTACCGTGTAGCTCCGCTCGCCCTCCGGTCCACCAACCACCACAAAGCCAACGGCGAGAGTGGTGCCAAGCGGAGGCATGCTGGTGAGTGCCGAGTCGGCTCGTTGCATCCACTGGTCGCTCAGGTACCGCATTGGGTTGGAGACTATCGGTCGGCTGCGACCTGAAGAGAACCCAGAAGCTCGTCCCGTTTGGCCAGTTCCAGCCGCATTGGTTCGAGAACCAGTTCATCGGCAACGGCCTCGACCTCGAGAGCGGCCGCTTTCCTGGCCTGTCGGGCCCGTCTTTTGGCCCCTATGCCGGCCAGTTGCCTGGCAACGATGGCAAGCAGCCAGCCCAGGAGGGCGCCGAGAACCAGAAGCCCGGTGGGGATGGGAACACCTCGGTACTTCGGAGTGTCGGGCACAGGGATCTGGAGATATCCCATGATGACCAGCGCGGCTAGCCAAACGAACCCGACGAGCACAGCGGCGGCCAAGAGAACCTGTAGAACACCGACCAGTGACCACCACCGAGGCGTCCGGCTGCGATGGTTGCGAACGGCGTCGCCGATTGCTCGATCGAGCCGGTCTCGAAGGACCTCTTCGTTGGGGAGGGCGGCATCTCGCACCAGCCCCGGCCACGGCGCCGGTAGATCGCCGGCGACATCGTCGGCGGCATCCCGAATAGCGGCCAGCGCTCGAGCCTGCTGCGCCCCGCTGGGGGCTGGTAGCGACGTTCGACCGGCGCTGTCGTCGCCAAGATGCAGCTTGCGAAGGGGGTGAGGACGGAGCTTCCGCAGCCATCGGGTGAATGGCCAGCCCATAGCCGAGGCGGCATCGCGTCTATGGCCGGCGGCTACTGCGTCGGTGACCACCTCGAGTCCGGTGGCCGCTACAAGATCGTCGGCCAACCGACCGCTTATCCGTTTGGTGACCTCGGCTGACGTGCCGTCGCCAGCGCCTGTCTGTAGCTCGGTGACCGCAGTGGTGATGTCGGCCGACAGGCGCTCGATCATCATCCGTTGCTCTTCGACCGCGCCGGCCAAGCGGGTCAGCAGCTGTTCCACACCGTCGCCCGTTGTTGCCGACAACGGAATGACGGTGGGGGTGGCCAGTCCATCATCAGTCAGGAGTCGCTCGAGGTCGTTGGTCATGATCTCGACCTCGTCGCCTACCAATTGATCTGTCTTGTTCAGCACCATGACCGTGACGGCACCGTGATGGGAAAGCGTGCGGAGGTAGGTGTGCATCGCCTTGTCTGCGTACTTCTCACTGTCGGTGACCCAAAGGAGGAGATCGGCATGCTCGGCGATGCGCTCCATTTCGAGCCGATGGCTGACGGCCACCGAGTCATGGTCGGGCACATCCAGCAGTACCAGACCTGACAAACGGTCTGTGTCGGGCACGAGATGCCGGTTGGCAACCTCAAGCCAGTCGAGCAGACCGTGTGCATCGTCGGGACCAAAGACGCAGGCCAGGGTGCTGGAGGTGGTTGGCCGCCGAACACCCGTGGTGGCGATGTCGGAACCGACAATGGCGTTGGTCACCGAGGACTTACCGCTGCCAGTGGCTCCTAAAAGGGCGACCAGGGTGTGGGTGGTGCCATGACGCAGGCGTTCGGTCGCCTTGCTGTCGACTTGGCGACCGAAGGCAATCGCATCACCGTTGAGCCGGCCCTCGGCCAGGTCCAGTGCCGACCGGAAGGCCTCTAGTCGTTCAGGAAGCTCGACGGTCTCGGCCTGACGTCGACTCAACGAACAGCCTCGAACTCGGCGATTGCCTGCTCCAACGCCACGGTGCTTTCGGGGGGCGTCACCGCTGACCACAGCTGCGTGCGGAAGCGGTTGGCATCGATGCCGATGAGTGAGCCGACCCGGTCCAGAAGCAGCTTTCGGGCCTCGTTGGCCAGTTCTCGCACTGCCTGTTCACCGAACAGGGCGTTGAGTAGCGCTTGGGAGACGCCAGCGGTTCCTGAGGCCACCGCCACCTCACCGCCGGTGATTCCCCCTGTCTGGGCGAACAACACGATCATGAGCGCCACCCCGATGCCGTTGACGCCGAAGGCCAGGACCCGGGCGGTGTTCCGTTTGCCGGCGCCGCGTTCCCGAACCAGGTTCAGAATGTCGTCCTGCCAGGCCCGAATCTCGGCTGCAACCGACGATCGGAACTCGTCCGACGTCCGTTCAAGGGTCCGGTCGTCGGCCAAGACCTGCTCCCCGCCTGGGAGTTGTTTCCACGTGTTGACCACTCGCAACGCGGCTGCGTCGGCATGATCGATGAGCAGTTGTTCGAGGGTCGAGGTGATCTCGCCCTGCACTTCTGTGGTGGCGGCTGTTCGGCCGGTGATGGCGGCACCGATTCGATCCCGAAGCCAGCTGATCCGGCTCTGCACGGCCCGCATGAGCTCGCCGGTACCGATGAGTTCCTGCCATCGATCGAGGACCTCGCTCCGGAGAAGCTTGCCACCCGACACGTCGTCTTCGATTGCACCCCTGGCTTCGCTGTACACCCGCTCCATTGCGACCCGGAGGTCGTCGGCGGCTGCGTCCTGAGCCTTGGCGGCCAGATGAACTTCCCGGGCTCGATCGGGGAGGCTGGCCAGGGCTCCATCCAGGGTCGATTTCACCACCGATGCTCGCCGCTCGGCGTCCTCGGCCAGCGAGTCGAGGTTGGTCCGGAGATCAGCGATCGCCGCCTCCGGGAGTCGACCGTCTGTGAGCTCGGTTTGCTCGATGGGATAGATGGTGACGTCGGGCAGACCGCCTTCGTCCAGCATCGACTGCAGATGGGGAACGATTTCGCCACTCGCTCCCGGCGGGACGCGATTGATGATGATGGCGAGCTCGGTTCCTCGCTGCCGGGCCCGGCCGAGAAACTCCCAGGGCACGGCGTCGGCGTAGCGAACCGCGGTGGTCACGAAGAGCCAGAGGTCGGCCGACGCCAGGAGTTGAGTGGCAAGCTCGCGGTTGGCATCCTCGACTGAATCGATGTCGGGGGCGTCGATCATGGCCAGGCCGGCCAGCATGGAGTCGACCGGGCGGATCTGGAGCACGTGCCCGGTGACCGGTGGATCGCCGGGCCGGTGCTGGCCGGTCACTCTCGGAAGTTCGGGCAGGATGTCGGCGGAGAGAAACCATGCCTCGTCCTGCGGGTGACAGATGAGCACGGGAGCTCTGGTCGTAGGTCTGAGAACTCCGGCTGGGGAGACATCGCCTCGGGCCAGGGTATTGGTGATGGTCGACTTGCCCGATCCGGTAGATCCTCCCAGGACCGACAGAAGTGGAGCATCGAGGCGCTGGAGGCGAGGGATGAGATAGTCGCCAATCTGGTCTCTCAGCTCGGTGCTCTTGGCTTGGGCACTGTCCGAGCCGGGGAGCGCCAGCTTGATCGCAGCGCTGTCGAGGCTGGACTGGAGTGTGCTGAGCGCAGCAATGGTCGGGTCAAGCGAGGAGTCAGCCACGATAAGGCAATCGTAGGGCGGCCGATACCGAGCAGTACGGTTCCTTGTCATGGAGGTCGCCGCCAAACACGAAAGCCGACAGACACCGGGTGTGTCGTCGGCGTGGCAGGAGAGCCATCGGCTTGATGTTTTCGTGCCCGAACAGTCGTTGGCTGTCTCATTTCAGATCTCGGCTCGACCGAACTGGGGGACAGCCTCGTTCCTGGCCGCGGTGCTGGAGCTTGGAGCTCTTCCGGTGGTGATAGCCGAGGTAGAGGTTCCGCTCCCTGAGACCAGCTGGGAGGTCAGAGCCTCGGGCCTATGGGCCGATCACATCTGCGAGACACCGCTGGATCACTGGAGCTATGGGCTCGAGGCCTTCGCTCTCGCCGTCGACGACCCGTTCGAACTGCTCGGTCGAGCGGTAGGGGACCGGGTCCCGCTCGGTTGGGAGCTCGAGTTTGAAGCGTCGGGTGCGGCGCTCTTGGACGGGGCCACGCTCGATCAGAGCACCGGGGCCTACCACCAGGTGGGAAGGAGTCATGGCCTGTTGCTCTCCTCCGATGGTGAGCGGGAGATCGATGGCCTTGCCGTGCGGTCTCATCGCTGGGGTACCGGGCAACCGCTTGACGTTGTGGTGGGCGATCGACCGACCGTGGAGGAAGTTGTTGTCCTTCCCGACAGCGGGACTAGCTGGCATCTGCACCACGATCAGAACGGTTTGGCCGCCGTCGCTCGGGTGCCGTCCGAAGGTCAGACCATCGCTGAGTCGTGATCGTCGTCGTTGGCGAATCTCACAATCAGCAGTGTCAAAGCAGCGGCCGCGGCCGCTAGCGCAACGCCCCCCGCCAACTGCCCGGCGTCGGGCATCGCCAGCTCGGTCCCCCGCACCACTTCGTCGGCTTCGTCGCTGATGAATCCAACCCCGTTGGGCCATGGCCACAGCACCCGAAGGGAACCGAGCATCAGACCAAGGAGCGCGGCCAGAACGGTCTGATCGTGATGCTCCAGCAACCAGTTGAGCAGTGATGAGAAAAGAGCAAGACCAATAGTTGCTCCCACCAGGAACACCAGTAGTTGAGTTATCGACCCGCCGAGAACGGCGGCATACATGCCGAACATCAACATGATGAATGAGCCTGAGATACCGGGCAGAATCATGGCGCAGATGGCGACGCTGCCGGTGATGGCAAACAGTGCCAGGTTGGGGTCCTTCACTGCACCGGCCTGAAAGCCGAGCAGCACGAATGCGGCGACCGCCACCGCAGCGACAACCGCCAGCCGTTGAGTGTCCCTCGTCGTGAGTTGGCGCCAGACCAGGACACAGCTGGCCAGTACCAAGCCGGTGAAAACCGAGGCCACCCCTTCTGAGCGATTCTGGAGGAGGTCTTCCATGGGGTGACGGAGAATCAGGAATGCGGTACCCACACCGCTGACTAGTGGAATGAGAAACAGCCAGTCGATGGCCTTCAGATGATCGAGCGCTCCGGTCAGGTCGCCGGTGACGATGCTCTTGAGCATCCGGGCGCCGCGCCGAACATTGGCGATCAGCGCCTTGTAGATCCCGAGAATCAGCGCAACTGTTCCGCCGGAGACACCGGGGACGATGTCGGCGGAGCCCATCAAAAAGCCACGGAACAACTGAAGCACGATCTTTTGCACTGCCCGAGGCTAC
>CALHBU010000309.1 GCA_937930655.1 uncultured Acidimicrobiales bacterium
AAGGATCTGAAGGGCCGGTTGTCCAACGCCGCGGCCGCCACTCAGGACGCGATACACCCGGTGATCATCCGCCATCCGCTGTCGGGCCGACCCGCCCTCTACGTCAATGGCGACTTCACGCTGAACTTCGAGGGATGGACCAAGGAAGAGTCCCAACCGCTACTCGACTCCCTCTACGAGCACGCCTGCCAGGAGGAATACACCTGCCGCTTCTCCTGGGAAGCCGGGTCGATGGCGATCTGGGACAACCGGGCTGTTCACCACAAAGCGCTCAACGACTACCAGGGCCAACGTCGTCTGATGAACCGCATCACGATCGAAGGCGAAGCCCTACATCCGGCAAGCCTGACCACTGCCGCCGGCTAACGATTTCGCCAAGCCGACCGGATCGGGCAGGATATGCCCATGAAAATCGGACTCTTTGCCTTCGTCGACACCATCGAAAGCCTCACCGAACTGGCTGGCACCGCCCAGTCACAGGGGCTGGACAGTCTGTGGATTCCCCAGGTCTTTGGCCAGGACACCCTTACGGCTATCGCCGTCGCCGGTCAGACCGTGCCCGACATCACCTTCGCCACCGCAGTCGTTCCTACCTATCCCCGCCACCCAATGTCGCTCGCCCAGCAGGCTCTCACTGTCAACGACGCCATCGGCGGCCGACTGGTGCTGGGCATCGGGCCATCTCACAAGCCGGTGGTCGAAGGCAGTTGGAACATCTCCTTCGACAAGCCCATCAGACACCTCCGCGAATACCTGGAAATCCTCATGCCACTGGTTCATGACAAGAAGGTTCGCTACGAGGGCGAAACGCTCACCACCAAGGCCGACCTCTCGACCAACGCGCCAGCACCCAAGGTGATGATGGCGGCTCTCGGGCCCCAGCTGTTGAAGGTCACCGGCCGACTGGCCGATGGCACCATCCTTTGGATGACCGGGCCGACCACCATTGCCGAGCACTCGGCCCCGGTGATGAAGGAAGCAGCCGAAGCCGCGGGCCGTCCTGAGCCCGAGGTGGTAGCCGGGTTCCCCGTGTGTGTCACCGACGGCACCGCCGAGGCCACGGGAGAAGCCCGGGACCGGGCCGCCAAGTCGTTCGCCATGTACGGAACGCTCCCCTCCTACCGGGCCATGCTCGACCGTGAGGGCTACGAAGGCCCGGCCGATCTGGCCATTATCGGCGGCGTTGAAGAGGTCCGCGATCGCATCTCAACCTTGGCCGAAGGCGGCGTCACTACCTTCGCCGCGTCGGAGTTCGGCAGCCGCGACCAGCGGGAGCTGACAAGAGAGCTCATCATCTCCCTCGTCTGACCCACACACCATCGCAACTGTCGGTTGTGGGTGCCGTTTTCGGCACCCACAGCTCACAGATCGGCGTGGTTAGCGGCAGGCTGCTCGACATCTGACTGCGCCACCGCGGCCCGGATCTCCCGAAGACACTCGTCGGGACGGCTCATGACCCAGCCGTGTCCGGCACCGGCAAGCAGCCGGGCGTGGCTG
This sequence comes from uncultured Acidimicrobiales bacterium, assembly GCA_937930655.1. Lineage (GTDB taxonomy): Bacteria > Actinomycetota > Acidimicrobiia > Acidimicrobiales > SZUA-35 > JAHECQ01. The sequence continues at coordinate 1,498 of CALHBU010000309.1, forward strand.
CCGGGGACCAGTTTGGCGACGCCCCGGACCATCTCGGCCCCATCAAAGGCAGACGTCTTGGCGCCCACCACCAGACGAAGTGGCCGCTTGATCGAAGCCAGCTGCCCATCGGTGAACACCGGGAGCGGAGGAAGCTGCATTGGATGGCCCCGCATGCCAAGCATGTGGACCCGAAAGTCCTCTCTATCGTTCAGTAGCGGCTGGTCTAGCCGTTTGGCGGCCCGACGCCGTATCGGGCCAGGAGCAAACCCGGCCAGCCCGGTCGCAGCGCCCCAGGCAATGAACCGCACCGTCCGCAGCTTGACTGCGCCCACTGGATCGAAGAGCACCGTCGAGGCTGCCGGTCCTCCCTGCACGGCGTGGGACAGAGCGATATAGCCACCCATGGAGTATCCAACAATATGGGGATTGGAGAGACCTAGCGCGGCGATGGTTTCCGACAACCAGGTTCCGTAGTCGGCCGCCGACTCGAATCCATCCTTGGGAATACTCCCGCCAACGTCACCCATGATGTCGACCGCATACACGTTGTATTCGGCTAGCGATTCGGCCACGGGCACCCATCGGATCGACGTATCGCCCATGCCGTGGATCAAGACGATGTCGGCCCCCTCTCCCGCCCATCGGTAGGCCCTGGTCGGCCCGAAGCTGGTGGCGACATTGATGGTCTCGGGCGGCGTCGAGGTCGCTCTCTTCCACCGGGCGGCGTCGGCGGTCCGAAACTTCTTCTCGGCCTTCTCGCTCTTCCAGCTGGCCTTGAACCGCTTGGGTTTCGTTTTCATGATACATTCGTATCACAAAACCTGTTAGAGTCAAGGGTGATGCCCAAGAAAGTTGATCACGAGGCCAGACGACGACAGCTCACCGACGCGGTCTGCCGCATCACGCTGCGGGGTGGGCTCGGCGCGGCGACCTTCCGCGAAGTGGCGGCCGAGGCCGGAGTGTCAGTCCGCTTGGTCCAGTACTACTTCGGGTCAAAGCAGGGGATGCTCGAGGTGACCCAGCAGCACGTTGGCGAACGATCAATTGAGCGGCTGATGACCTGGATCGAGGCCACCGACGGCTCGGCTCGGGCGGTGCTGGGCGCATTCTTGAAATCGTTCAACCCAATAGACGAGCCGAGCCGAGTGGCCCTGCTGATGTACATCGCCCTCTACACCGAGGGCGTGGTGGCGGCGATGGGCGACCCGGCATCGAACAAAGGCCGCAAGACCGAAGTGGGAATGATGTACGACACCATCCTGGAACAACTCAAGAGGGGCCCGCTGCGGCACGGGGTCGACCCGGCGGCCGAGGCGTCGCTGCTCACCGCCCTGATGCCAGGTCTTGGCCAGTACGTGCTGGACGGGACCATCACGGCCGAAGCAGCGGCCGCCACCATCGATCACCAGCTCGACCGACTGTTCGACGTCAGCGCCTGACAGCTGCCCCCGGGTGACGATTCGGCAGGCGGGGTTGGCCGAAGATCTTCTGCCGGAGCGGACCGGGCTGATACTCGGTCTGCATCAGGCCCCGGGCCTGCAGAAGCGGCGAGACCCCATCAATGAAGTCGACGAAAGTCCCTGGTGTTGTGGCGTAGATGAGGTTGAAGCCATCGATTCCAACCTCGGCATAGCGTTCCAGCCTGGCCACGATTTGTTCTGGACTGCCGGTGGCGAACTGGCCACTGATCTGCCGCCGAGCTAGATCCCGGAACGTCCAAGTCTTGTCGGGCGCAGTCTCGGCCAGTGTCTTGAAGAAACCCTGGACACCGTTGAAATCGAAGTCGGCCAACGGCAGATCGAGATCGACCTGTCCTAGGTCAACCCCCATGTTGCCGCTCATATGGGCCAGGCCACCCTCGATCGAAAGCTGTTCTCGTAGCTCGGCTTCCCTGGCCTTGGCCTCCGCTTCGGTACCGCCGATGACCGGCGAGAGAGCCTGGAAAAACTTGATGTCTTCCGGCCGCCGCCCGTAGCGAACGGCCCGGGCCCGAACATCGGCGACGATCCGCCCCGACGACGCCACGTTGCCGACCACGAACGCGCACTCGGCATGCCGGGCTGCGAACTCCCGACCCCGCTCCGACGAGCCAGCCTGAAACAACATCGGAGTTCGCTGTGGTGACGGCTCGCAGAGGTGAGGTCCGGGCACCGTGTAGTACGGCCCCTCATGGTTGATCAGATGGACTTTCGATGAATCGGCGTAGACACCGGCCGCGGCGTCGTTGACGACAGCGTCGTCCTCCCAACTTGCTTCCCACAGCTTGTAGAGAACCTCTAGGTAGTCGTCGCCACGCTCGTAGCGGTCGTCGTGATCGGGCAGGTCGCCGAACCCCAGATTCCGGGCTGCCCCCGGCAAATAGGAGGTAACGATGTTCCACGCCACCCGACCATCGGTGAGGTGATCCAACGTCGATGCTCGACGGGCGAAGTTGTACGGATGCTCCGACAGAATCGACCCGGTGAACGCAAACCCAAGATGCTCGGTCACGGTGGCCATGGCCGGAATGAGGAGAGTCGGATCATTGACCGGAACCTGCATGGCCTCCTGAAGGGAGGTTTCCGGTCCACCCCGATAGTTGTCATAGACCCCGACCACATCGGCCAGGAAGAGCGCATCGAAACACCCGGCCTCGAGGATCTGGGCCAGCTCCAACCAGGCGTCGAGCGACAGATACTCGGTCTGGCGAGTGTCGTCTCTCCCCCACAGCCCATGATTGAGGTGCGAGACGCAATTCATCGAGAATGCGTTGAACAGCAACCGCTTCGGTTCGGCCATCGACGGCAAGCTACCGCAGGGGTCGCACCAGAGGCCCGCCCAACTTCCTACTTTGGAGTCATGCGCTCATCTCGCCTCCGCCCAGGAGCCGCTCTTCTCGCCGCCAGTTTCCTGGTCCTCGCCGCCTGTTCAGATGGCGACACGCCGGCCGACTCGGCCACCGGCACCACGGCCGCCACCTCCCAGACCGACGCTGCCTCTGAATCGGAATCTGGTTCCGCTACTACCGCGTCGGCCTCTGAGCAGGCTGAAAACACCGAGGCTGGCGAAACCGAGACATCGATTGAGGCCCAACAAGACGATGTCGCTGTCCTTTGCGATAGCTACCTCACCTTCGTCGGCCAGGAAGGCGTCGACGACCTGGCCGCCGCGTTGGGGAGCGATGCTCCTCCCGGAGTCCTCGAGGCCATCGAGCTGAGCCAGTCCGCCGACGTCGACTACCTCGATCTGCTGAACAGCCTCGAGAACCTTCGGGGCTACGTCGAGCCCATCTGTAGAAGTCGATGGGACGAGGGTCTCACTCCGGCCGCCAGCGATCAGGATGCAGTCAATAGCTTTTTTGCCGCTTTGGTGGCCGGTGACCGGTCGGCGGCCGAACCGATCGCCCCCGATGATGTCATTGCCAACTTCGAGCCGTGGGAGCCAATGGAACCTGACCCGGACTTGGGCCCGGCCAGTCTGAACTATGAGGGCGGCGGCGACTTCAACATGCTGCTGGAACCAACCGTCTCAGTCTTCTGCGAGGTGGAGGGCGGGTTA
>CALHBU010000310.1 GCA_937930655.1 uncultured Acidimicrobiales bacterium
GTAGCGGACGAGCTCCTGCTTCCGATTGAGGTGGAGCTTGCCCAGGATGTTGCGAACGTGGTTCTCGACCGTTTTCGGAGCGATGTAGAGCTCTTCGCCTATCTCTTTGTAGGTGTGACCCCGGGCCACGTACTGAAGAACTTCGCGCTCCCGGTCGGAGAGGGGCTGGGCCGGGCCGCTGTCCTTCGACATCTTGCGGAACTCGCCGAGCACCAAGCTGGCTAAGGCAGGGGAGAACACCGGCTCGCCCTTTGCCGCCTTCCACAGCGAGTCTCGCAATTCGTCAGGAGGGGTCGACTTCACCAGGTAGCCGTTGGCTCCGGCTGCGACAGCATCGAGAAGATCCCGCTCGGCTTCGGAGACGGTGAGGATGACGACGTTGGTGAGTTCGCCGCATTCCTTGGCCACCTTGATTCCGCCGCCGTTGGGCATATGGAGGTCGCTGACGATCAGATCGGGCTTGTGCTTCTTGACCGCGGCGATTGCTTCGTCGGCGTCACCGGCTTCGGCGACGACGTGGAAGTTCTCGCCTAGGTCGGCTCGAACCCCCGACCGCCAGATGGGGTGGTCGTCAGCGAGTACGACGGTGACGTGACTGCTGAAACTCATGACACCCAGCCTCTCATAACCACATTCTGATCTCTGCGCCCCGGCCAGGACGGCCGTCGACTTCAACCCGGCCACCGAGTTCGGTGAGCCGTCCTCTGATCGATCGGCTCAAACCCTCGCCTTCTGTAGTAGCGCTCGAATCGAACCCGCTCCCGTCGTCTTTCACCGAGACGAAGACTGTTGCCGCGTCGTCAGGCTCGGCGTAGACCGTCACCTTCTCAGCCCCGCCGTGTTTGGCTGCGTTAGTTAGCGCCTCGCCGACAGCTCCACCCAGCGCGTGGATGGCCAGGTCATCCCCCGAAGGCAGGTCGGGGGCGCAGATGACCTGGACCGAGAGTCCGTAGCGCTGCTCGGCCCGTCGGGCAGATGCCCGCAAAGCGCTTGCGATGTCGTCCTCGACGGTGGTTGCCCCGAAGAGGTACTCCCGCAGTTCGTGCTCCTGGGTTCGAGCCAGGCTTACCAACTCGTCGTCCTCGCTTCGGCGTTGGATCACCGCGAGCGTTTGCAGCACGCCGTCGTGCAACGTGCGAGCCACCTCCTCACGGGCCCGAAAGGTGGAGATCTCCCGATCCGACCGTTCCTGCTGGGTGAGTAGATAGCCGGCAACGCCTCCTGCCACTGCGAACAACACGGTGCTGGCAACACGGGCCAGGCTGAAGAAGGTGTCGCTTTCGGGGTAGGGGAACACAACCCAACCCAGATATCGGGCCAGCCCAAGTCCGACACCGGTGACGACCGCGGCCCTGGTTCCGGCCGCCACCGCCACGGTGAAGATCACGGCGATTGGCCACACCGTTGGCAAGGCCTGCGAGTGCTGGGAGCCGTAGATCCAGGTGTCGAGGAACAGAAGGATTGCGGCAATAGCGATTTCCAACGCCACAGGAACCGGCTGGACCAGGTTGTCGGCGTCGCGGCCGTAACGAAGGCTCAGCCAACCGGCGATCACCAAGGCAATTACGACCAACCCGATACCGACACCGGGGTGGGCAACATCAGGTCGGTCGGTGTTGCCCCGATCCCAGATCTCCCACAGAAAGACCACCGCCATCCAGGCTCCGACCGAGAGCCGGAAGGCCAGAATGCCTCGCAACAGGGTGGCCCGGGTCGGCGGAGAGATCCGAGGAGCGTCGATTAGCCAAGCCACCGCTGAGACCCTAGAACAGCCAGCTGCTGGAGACGGGCAGCGGTCAGTACGGCTGCGGAGCAGCGGGGATGACGAGAGCCAGATGCCGAAGGCGGACTGCGAGAGCAGTCCAAGGCAATACGAGCCGAAGGCGGACTGCGAGAGCAGTCCCTAGGTAAGGAGTGCGCTGCCCAGGAGGTGGTCGGCGGCCTCGCCGAGAGCAACGGCTGCGTCGTTGTCGCTGACGTCGGCCAAGACGGACTTGGCCTGGCGGACGTACTCCTCGGCCACCTCATAGGAGAGAGCAACGCCGGGCCCTTCACGGACAAGATCGTTGGCCGCGTGGCGGTCGTCCATGGTGAGACCGTCGGTGAGAAGGGAGCGAAGCCGACCATCGGTTTCGTCGGCCAGGGTATGGATGACCGGCAGGCTGTAGACGCCTTCGATCATGTCGTTGCCGGCCGGTTTACCCAGCTGCTCGTCGGTGGCGATGCAGTCGAGGATGTCGTCGATGATCTGGAAGGCCATGCCGTAGAGGCGTCCGAACTCGGTGAGCTTGTCGATGTTGTCCGCTGGCTGTTGGGAGACGATGCCGCCGATCCGGCAAGCGGCGGCATAAAGCGACGCCGTTTTGCCTTCGATGGATGGCAGGTACTGCTCGACGGTTCGGTCGAGGTCGTAGAGCGTCTGAAGTTCGCCGACCTGGCCCTCGCAGAGTCTGGCGATGGTGGAGGCCAAGAGCCCGGCCACTTCGGTTCCCAGCTCAGCGGCAATCTCTGAGGCCTTGGCTAGGAGATAGTCGCCAGCCAGGATGGCCCGAAGGTTGCCCCACCGAGCATTGACGCTGATGACCTGACGTCGCATCTGGGCTTCGTCCATGACATCGTCGTGATACAGCGAACCGATGTGTACGAGTTCGACGGCAACACCACCGCGGACGACATCTTGATGTACCGGCTCACTGTCGGGAAGGGAAGCGGCAGCCGACGCGATGGTGAACAAAGGACGCAGCCGTTTGCCGCCGGCCTTGATCAGATGCGACGCAATCTCGGTGAGATAGGGGTCGCCATCGATTCGGACTACGTCCAACAGGGTGCTCTCGACCCGTTCCTTATCGGTAGGTCCGGTCGGCAGAAGCGACAGTGGGTTGACGGCCACAGGACCCACGGTAGGCCACGGGGGCGGTTGAACCTCAGTCAGAGGCCACCGATTGTGGCAGGTTTCACCAAAAGCGTTGGATGAACCCACTTTTTGTCGGTTCGTGGCATGTTTGAGGCCTACACAGTGTTTCATCTAGCCCAGTACCTGTTTCAACTAGCTCACTACTTCTCACGACCGAGCGCCAGGAGCCGACCTTCACCAGGAAGGCACCGATACACTTGGCCTACCGAACT
>CALHBU010000311.1 GCA_937930655.1 uncultured Acidimicrobiales bacterium
TGTCAGCCATCGGGAGCACCTGGCCGGTGTAGTACTGCACACCGGGGAGCAGGATGAGGGCCAGTTCGGAACCGTGTTCGGCAATGACAGCCGTGATGTCCTCGAGACGGAGCGTTTCCTCGCCAGGACGTGGCCTGATCAGGACTAGGGAGTCGGCTGGATCGAAGCCCCGCTGCCGGATCTGGGACTCGGCGGCGAAATGGTCGGAAGGGAAGGCATGAGCCTCGATGAGGATCTTGTGACGCTCCGGCGTCGGGCGATAGAAGCTGACCATCAGAAGGTGGAGGTTGACGGTGAGGGCGTTCATGGCCACCACTTCCGCTGGATGAGCGCCAACCAGATTGGCGAGCTGACTGGTCAGCAGTTCGTGGTAGTCCTTCCACGCCAAGTCGCCGGTGAAATGGCCCTCGACCCCGAGGTTGCTCCAACGATCGAACTCAGTGTTGACATAGGTTCGGGCTGCCCTCGGGAGCGCACCGAGTGAGTTGCCTACCAAGTAGATGCCATCGGGAAGGTCGAACTGGTGGCGAAGATGAGCGAGCGGATCTGCGGCGTCCAGTTCGGCTGCCGTTGGTAACGCCGATTCGGTCACAAACGTCCGGTCTTGCCGGGATGCACCGTGCCGCACTTGGGGCAGGTTCGGGCCGCTTCGTCGGCGTCGAATGCTTCGAACAAGGGCGGGAGGTCTTTGTCTATGGCCTGGACCTGGACATCGACCCGGTGCACCAACTGGTGACAGTTGAAGCAAGCCCACTCGAAGCCATCCAGCTCGCCGGGGGGTCGCTGGTATTCGACCACCAATCCGATCGACTCCGGGTCGGGACGCTGTGGTGAATGACGTAACCCGGGAGGAAGGAGGTAGACCTCACCCTCTCGGATCGGCATGTCGTAGGGCGGTTGACCCTCACCAGGCCAGATCACCAGGTTCATGTCGCCCTTGATCTGGTGGAAGAACTCCTCCCGCGGATCGTCGTGGAAATCGCACCGCTGGTTACCGCCGCCGACGATCATCACGATCATGTCGGCCTCTCGCCAGATCTGCTTGTTGGCCACCGGCGGCCGCAGGTCCTGGCGGTGGTCGGCGATCCACTGGGAAAGGTTGAACGGACGACGCTCGCGGGGATTGGGGTCGTACTGGGTCACTGACACTCCTTCGGCGAACGGGTGCCAAGGTTAGTGTGGGACCGCATGGACCTGTGGTTACAAACAGTGGCATCTCCGAGGCGGAGCGCTCGGGCAGCAGCGGAAATTGAGGAAGCCGGGTGGGACGGCATGTCGGTGGTCGATTCTCAGAATCTCAGCGGCGACGCCTTTGTTGCGCTGGCTATGGCTGCCACCACAACCGAACGGATCGGCCTGGCGACTGCTGTCGGCAACTCAGTGACACGGGCTGCCGCCGTCAATGCCAGTGCGGCCATGAGTGTCGACTCCGTCTCCAATGGCCGAATGACGCTGGGCATCGGCCGGGGTGACTCGGCGCTGGCCCATCTTGGTCGTGCGCCTGGCCGGGTGGCCCACTTCGAAACCCATCTCCGTCATGTGCAGACCTATCTGCGAGGCGAAGAGGTGCCATTCGCCGAGATCGAGTTCGACGACCGGGTATCGCCACCGGTTGATGCCATGGAGCTGGCGGCCGGTCCCAAAGCCAGCAAGATTGCCTGGGCATCGCCGTCACGAAACAAGGTGCCGGTCGAAGTAGCGGCCACCGGCCCTCGGGTGATTGGCATTGCCGCCACCCAGGCTGAACGAGTCATGTTTGCGGTAGGAGCCGATGTCGAACGCATTGCCTGGGGCATCGAGGTTGCGCGGACCGCTCGGCAGCAGGCTGGCCTCGACCCCGATGGGGTGGCCTTTGGGGCGTACGTCAATGCGGTCTGTCATCCCGATCTCGACACCGCTCGAGATCTCATCAAAGGAGCGGTGTCGATCTTCGCCCGGTTCTCGGTGATGCACGGCACGACGGTCGGACCGGTGTCGGCCGAGACCGAGAAGTCGCTGCAGTCGCTTCACGACGCCTACGACATGGACACTCACTCCAAGAACGAGTCGGATCAGGCGGCAACTCTGGCACCGGAGTTCATCGACCGGTTCGGCATCGTGGGGCCACCGGCTCGCTGTATCGACCGCTTTTCCGAGTTGGCCGATCTGGGGCTGGACAAGGTGGTCATCGCAGCCCAGTTCCAGCTGGGCGAGACCCCGGAAGGAACGGCTTCCCGCCAGATGATGGAATCCGAGGTTCTTCCGGCCCTGTCGTAACAGGACGGCGTTAGTTGATTCGACGTTCCTTGCCCTCCCAGTAGGGCTCGCGCAGTTCGGTCTTGAGGATCTTGCCCGAGGGGTTGCGGGGGAGGACGTCCATGAAGTCGACCGAGGTCGGGCACTTGAAGTGGGCGAGACGGTCTCGGCACCAGGCAATGAGCTCTGCTGGGTCCGGCGAGGTGCCGGGCTGGGCCACAACGATGGCCTTTACCGTTTCGCCCCACTTCTCGTCGGGGACTCCGATGACACCGACGTCGAGCACATCGGGGTGGGGCATGAGGGCGTTCTCGACTTCGGCTGGATAGACGTTCTCCCCTCCGGTGATGACCATGTCCTTCACCCGGTCCTTCAGGAACAGATAACCATCTTCCAGGTAGCCGGCGTCGCCGGTGCGGAGCCAACCGTCGCCGGGCATTGCGGCCCTGGTGTCGTCTGGCCGGTTGGCGTAGCCGGTCATTACCTGAGGGCCTCGCAGCCATACTTCGCCGACCTCGCCATCGGCCAGATCGTCCATGGTGGCCGAGTCGACGATTTTGATCTCTACTTCTGGCACCGCTTTGCCGACGCTGCGCAACAGATGAGCCCGAGGGCCACCGGGATCATGATCCTCGGCCGGAAGATAGGTGGCCGTTGCGTGTTCGGTGAGTCCGTAGCCGGCCACGAAATCACAGCCGAACGTGGCCATGGCTCGGACAAGGACGTCCTCGGTAATGGGCGCGGCTCCATACACAATGTTCCGAAACGAGGAGAAGTCAGCGGTGTCGGCTTCCGGCGCAGCCAGCAGCATCTGAATGACAGCGGGCACCATGATGGCGTTGGTAACCCCTTCGTCGGGGATGACCCGCATCATCTCGGACGGGTCGATGTCGCGCAGCAGTACAGAGTCGGCCCCGACGAAGAAGCCGGCCACTGCCCAGCCGCTACCGGCAATGTGAAACAGCGGGAGGCACACCAGATTCACGCTGTCGGCGTCGAACTGCCAGACCTCGCACCGATTGACCATCTGCTGCACCAGCGCCCGGTTACTGACCTCAACTCCCTTCGGGAGTCCGGTGGTACCCGAGGTGTAGAGCTGGTAGCAGACATCATCGAGGGTCGACTCGACACCGGGGTCGTCGGATGGATGAGCGTCCCGCCAGTCGGTAAACGACTGATGATCGGTTCCATCAGCCGACTCGGCCAACACCACCACCTTCCGGAGATGAGGCAGAGTCATCTTGGAAAGATGATCGAGGAATTCGGGACCGATGATCAGCACGCCGACCTCGGCGTGGTCGAGGATGTACTCCATCTCGGCCGGTGCCAAGCGCCAGTTGACGGCGAGAGTTACGGCATTGATCTTTGCCGCCCCGAAGAGGAGCTCGAAGTATTGGGGAGCGTTGTGAGCGAGGAAGCCGATCCGTTCGGCCGGAGCAACGCCTTCGGCCAAGAGGGCCTGACCGATACGACTGGATTGGGTATCCCATTCGCCGTAGGTGAACCGAGTCCCCTCGAACCTCATGGCCGAGGAATCAGGTCGTTCTCTGCCGTGGTGGCGAATGACTTCAGCCAATGTGTCCATGCCGATGAGCATTCCACGCCCGGGAAGCCGTCGTCGAGGTCCTGCGGGTGGCCAGTCCGCTATCTGCTAGACCAGCAGGGTGGAACTTGGCCTGCTAACGCTTGGTGATCATCGTGCCGACCCGACCACCGGAGAGCGGACGTCGCAGCGCGAGCGCCATGCCAACATCTTCGAATATCTCGACTTTGCGGAGCCTGGTGGCTTCGACGCAGCCTTCGTCGGCGAGCATCACTTCAGTGACTTCATCACCTCAGCCCCGCCGGTCTTTTTGGCCTGGCTGGCTGGTCGGACATCGCGAATCTCGCTGGGCTCTGGCGTCTCACTTCTACCTCACCACGATCCGGTCAAAACAGCCGAGGACTTCGCAACGCTGGACGTTGTGTCCAACGGTCGGGCGGAGCTCTGGGTTGGCCGTGGCGTTGAGCCTTACGTGTACAAGCACTTCGGACAGGAGGCTGAGCGGGCCGTCGAGATGCAGCAAGAGGCACTTGAGCTGCTCATACGTCTCTGGACCGAGACCGACGTCAACTGGTCGGGCCAGTTTCGCCCTCGACTCGATGGGGTCACGTTGCAACCCCGTCCGATTCAAGCGCCGCATGTCCCCATCAAAGTTGCTGTCTCTCGCGAGAGCTCGGCGATCGCGGCCGCAGAACTGGGTCTGGGGATCACCCTCACCTTGCTTTCGTTCGAGCCGGCCAAACTCAACGCGGTGGTGTCCAGCTATCGGGAGGCATTTTCCGAAGCCGGTCACTCGCATCAGCCGTGGGTGGACTTTCACGCCCACGTCCATGTTGCACCGACTTCGCAGGAAGCCAGGGATCACCTGGGGATCTATCAGGCGCCCTTTCAGCGGTGGGTGTTCAGCAAACGGCTGGGGATTCCTGCCGACGAAGTCCAGTTGCCGCCTCGCATCACCGACTTTGCCAGTCCCAATTGCGCCATCGTCAACGGCAGCCCGCAGGAGGTGGTCGAGCGGATCGGAGCCTTTGCCGACACTGCGGCCATTGACCGGTTCACCTACCAGGGTGACTACGGCGGACAACCGTGGCCGCTTGTCATGCGTTCGCTCAACCTGTTTGCTGGTGTGATGGATCAAGTCCGACCCCTTGGCTTGGAGAAGGCTGCACCGTGACGGCTATCGAGGCTCCGAATCTTGCTTTCGACCCCATTAATCCTCGCTTTGGAGCGGAGCTGACGGACGCGTCGTTGCTCGACATGACCGACGACGACGTCGAAGCGCTGCAACAGTTGGCGGCTGAGCGAGGCGTCGTCGTGGTCCGGGATCAGGTGATGTCCCTCCAACAACAGGCCGACTTCGCTCACCGGCTCGGCCCGTTGACCCAACACCAGACCGGCGACTCCGACCTGCCACCCGAGCTACTCCTGGTCCAAACCGACGAGACCTCCAAGCGAGCCGTTGGTGGTGCCTGGCATTCGGACATCTCTAGCGAGGCCACGCCACCTGCGTTGTCGATGCTGCGAATGGAAGTGGTTCCATCGTCGGGCGGCGACACCCTCTTTGCCGATATGTACCAGGCGTTCGAGGCTCTCTCGCCGGCCATGCAAGCCATGGTGAAGGGGCTGACGGCTCGCCACGACTCCAAAGGTCACCACCTCTACCTACGGGGCATCAAGACTTTGAAGGAACTGCCTTCCCACGTGCACCCGGTGGTCCGCACCCACCCCCGGACCGGCCGTAATGCGTTGTACGTGAACTCGTCGTTCGTCGCCCGGATCATGGAGACCACCAAACTGGAGGGGGAGGCCATTCTCGATCTGCTCTATGAGCACGTGGCCCTCGGTGTCGACTTCCATTGTCGGGTGAGCTGGGAGCCCCACACCGTTGTGTTCTGGGATAACCGCTGTGTTCAGCACCACGGAGTGTTTGACTACTTCCCCGAGACCCGGCGGGGCTACCGGGCCACATCCGTTGGCGAGGTGCCGTTTCTCGAACCCACCCACCCGGTGTCGGCATGACAGTCACGACGACCCTCATCGAAGCCAACGGTATGGCCTTCACCTCCGACGTTGGCGACCCATCATCCGACGGTGAGTTGGTGGTGCTGCTTCACGGATTCCCTCATTCCCGCTACAGCTGGCGGGCCGAAGTGGCGGCGCTCGACGAACGTGGATACCGGGTGGTGGCCTTTGACCAGCGGGGCTATTCACCCGGCGCTCGCCCTGGAGCCATTGACGACTACCGGGTCGAGCATTTGGTGTCTGACGTGCTTGCAGTGGCTGATGCAATCGCCTCCACCGGCTCTGGAGCAGGCGACCCTGGCTTCCATCTCGTCGGTCATGACTGGGGTGGTCAGCTTGGTTGGATCACTGCCGCTCAGCATCCGGATCGGGTGAAGACGTTGTCGGTGATCTCCCGGCCCCACCCGGCAGCATTCATGGATGCGCTGGCCAACGATCCCGACCAGGCCGAACGCTCGAAACATCATGGTCGCCATCAGAAGGCCGAAGCCACTGACGAGTATCTGGTCGACGACGCCGGGCTCCTTCGGCGAGTTCTCGGCGCCTGGGGTGCGACCCCCACCGATGTTGCCGCCTACCTTGATGTTCTCGGAACCCACGAGGCGCTCGATGCCGCCATCAACTGGTACCGGGCCATGGGGGCATCGACCCCGCTCGCTTCCGACGTTCCACCGGTCACCGTGCCGACGCTCTACGTCTGGGGCGACGACGACGCGTCGGTTGGTCGGATGGCCGCCGAGGCCACGGCCGACTTTGTCGAGGGGCCCTACCGATTCGTGGAGGTTCCCGGCGGCAGCCATTGCATCACCGATCAGTCACCCGGTGTTTTTCCTGAGCTGTTGCTCGAGCAGCTAGGCCACTCAGCTGGCTAAGCGACAACACCGTCAGCTCGCAGGTTTGCGATCTCCTCGGGGCTGAGACCGAGCGAGGTCAGCACCTCGTCGGTGTGTTCGCCGTAGCCCGGTGCCGGGGTTGGGTCCGGGGGCGGCGTAGATCCCATATTGGCTGGCGTCTTGGCGATGCGGACATTGCCCGCCTCCGGGTGCTCCTGGTCAATGATGGTTCCGTTGTGCTGGACCTGAGGATCATGGCGCACATCAGAGCGATCGAGAACCGGACCACACGGAACGTCGTTGGCCCGCATGCGGTCGATCAGTTCGTCCCGTGTCCATTTGGCGATCTCGGCCGAGATCACCTCCCGCATTTCGACTCCGTTGGCAAGGCGACCGGCCCGGGTGTTGAACCGCTCGTCCTCTCGCAGATGGTCAGCGTCGAGTGCGGTCATGGCTCCGTCGTACTGGGACTCGGTAAGCCAGACGGCGGCAATCTGGCCATCCTTGGCGTCGTAGGGGGCGTACCAGTCGGTGTAGTTGGGTATGTCGGGAAGGTCGGGGGTGACTTCATTCCACATGCAGTCCATCCACAGCCAGGACACAATGGCGTCGAGCATGTTGACCTCGACGTGCTGACCGCCGGTTCCACGACCTCGGCCCACCAGCGCGGTAAGCACTGCGTTGGCCGCAGTCATGGCCGTGAGTTTGTCGGCCGCCGCGCTCTTGAAGAAGTCGCCTCCCTGCGAGGCAGCCATTCCGGAGACGGCCTGAATAATGGGGTCGTACACCGGCTGGTTGGCGTACGGTCCGGTCGGGCCGAAGCCGGAGACCGAGAGGTACACAAGGTCGGGGTTGACGGCCGTCAGGTCGTCGTAGCCCAGCCCCAGCCGCTCGATGACGCCTGGTCGCATGTTTTGGGAGAACACATCGGCGTCGGCCACCAGCTGCTCGATCAGAGCTCGACCTTTCTCGTCTCGGAGGTTCACCCGGATGGCCCGTTTGCTGCGGTGCATCTGGATGTAGGTGCCGGTGGTTTCACCAACCACTGGTCCGGTGTGGCGAATGGCGTCCATCCCGTGGACCGGCTCGACCATGATGACGTCGGCCCCGTGGTCGGCCAGCCAGCTTGAAGCCCAGGGGCCGGCCAGGGCTGAACCGACATCGACGACCTTTACGCCTGCAAGGGCTCCACCACCGGTCATGACCGAGGCTCGATGGTGATGCCGGTTTTGGCCAGTCCGGCGATAGCGGCCTCGTCGAACCCAAGTTCAGTGAGCACCTCGGTGTTGTGCTCGCCCTGGAATGGGGGCAGGCCAGCATCAGGAAGCGGTGATTTCTCGAAGATCCACGGCGGGGCTGGCACTCTGGCTACACCGCCCGATCGGTCATCAACCTCCCGAATGGCTCCCCGGTCGATGGCCCACTCCGACTCGGCGATTTCCGAGACGGTTCGCACCGTGCCGGCCGCCAATCCGACCGAGCTGACCTGGGCCTCCAGGTCCTCCATGGTGCGGAACGTCATGACCCACGATCTCACCTCGGCGTGGAGGGCGTCCCAATTCTCTCGGCGAAGGTCGGCGGTGACGAAGCGAGGATCGATGAGAAGGTCGTTGCGGTGCATCATGGCGCAGTACCGAGAAAAGATGTTGGTGGAGACCGGGCTGGCTGCGATGGTCACGTGGCTGCCGTCGGGCATCTGGAACATCGGCGACTCCGGGGCACTGAGGGCAGTCGGCTCGCCCTCGACATCGATGCCGGCCAGTTCATAGGAGACCCGATCGTTCACCCACAGCATGGTGGCGGTCATGGCAACGTCGACATGTTGGCCCTCGCCGGTGCGGTTGCGATGAACGACAGCGGCCAAGGTGGCCACCACCCCCTGAATGCCGCTGTAGACATCGCCGTGGTTGTAGGCGTCGTTTTCCATCGAGGTCAGGGTGTCGCCGAAGTGGCGCTTGACGATGTCGGTCCAGCCGGACTCAGCCTGGATGGTCGGTGCGTAGGCCGGTCGATTTCGCCATGGACCGGTTTGGCCGTAGCCACTGAGCGACACGTAGATGATGGAAGGGTTGATCTCTCGCACTTCGTCGTAGCCAAGGTTGAAGAGGTCGAGGGTGCCGGGTCTGAAGTTCTCGACCAGGATGTCGGATTCGGCGCACAGCTTTCGGACGACGTCACGAGCCTCCTCGAAATTGAGATCGAGGCTCATGGCTCGCTTGCCAGCGTTCTGCTGCGCGAAGTACAGCGACATCGGCCCCAGGATTGGCTGACCGGTTCGGCCGCCGTCGCCTTCCGGTGGCTCGATCTTGACCACCTCGGCGCCGAGGTCGCGAAGGGTCTTGGTGCAGTGCGGCCCGGCCAGGACTCGAGTGAAGTCGAGAACTTTCAGACCCTCCAGTGGGGCGGTCATCGGCCCTGGAAGATTGCGGTTCCGGGTCCGGTCTCGGCGAAGGCCTCGAAGCCGGTCTGAAGGTCCTCCGATGCCCACACTGGCTCGACCTCCTGATCCTGGGCATCATCGGCCGCTTTGACCCCCTGGTTGGTAGTGATGGCGGCCAGTCGCTTGATAGCTGCATAGGAAACGGTCGGGCCTGATGCCAGCTGGCGAGCAAACGCCATCGAGGCGTTGGCTAGCTCGGCGTCCTCGACAAC
>CALHBU010000312.1 GCA_937930655.1 uncultured Acidimicrobiales bacterium
ATCGTTCGACGTGCTGGCCAATCTGCGTCGGAGCGAACCCCCGCACCACAAGACACCTGGCGAACTGGCGGCGTCATCGATGATGTCGACGGGCGGCATGACCTTCCGGGTCGACAAACTGGAAGAAGAAGGTCTCGTGACCCGGGCACCATCGGCCGAGGATCGCCGAGTCGTCAACGTTGGTCTGACCAAGGCCGGCCTACGCCTGATCGACGGCGTCATCGAGACCCACCTCCAGCGTGAAGCCGCTCTTCTGCAAGAGTTCAACGAGTCCGAGCAGGCGCTGCTTTCGTCGCTGTTGTCGCGGCTGGAAGCCAGTACGAGAGGTGCCGGTCTCGCCGAGGTTGTCGATGGCTGAACGATCGCAGCTCCTCCCAGGCAGGTTCAAATGAGAATCACCGTCAATGGTCCCGCTAGCCGGCTCTCCCAGTACGCAGGCATCGGAGCCCGTCGTGAATCACGCCAGCCGCCGCCGTGGCCGGAACGGTCGGCACTGCCGGTTGGAGACCCCCGACTCGGCCTCCGAAATCGTTGGAGCATGCTCGGCACCTCCGCCATCGTCGACCGGGAACCCGTGCCGGTACAGGCCATGGGCGAAGACCTCGTGCTGTGGCGAGATGGTGAAGGCAAGCCTCATCTCATGTCCGACCATTGCCCTCATCGGGGCGCCCGGCTCTCCATCGGCGACATCGTCGACGGCCAGCTTCAATGCTGGTATCACCACTGGCG
Source organism: uncultured Acidimicrobiales bacterium (assembly GCA_937930655.1). Lineage (GTDB taxonomy): Bacteria > Actinomycetota > Acidimicrobiia > Acidimicrobiales > SZUA-35 > JAHECQ01. The sequence goes on from CALHBU010000312.1 coordinate 730, forward strand.
CTTCGACGGCGACGGCCAATGCACCTGGGTGCCCTCTCAGGGCGGTGCCTGTTCGTTGGCCGAGAACACCCGGGTGGCCACCACCTACCCGGTGCGGGAACTGGCCGGCTATCTGTGGGGCTGGATTGGTGAGCAGCCGCCGGCCAAGCTCGAACTTCCCGATGAGTTCACCAACCCCGATTGGTCGACCTTCCCGGAGTCGGTCGAGTGGGGTGCCAACTGGATGTTGGCGTTGGAAAACCTGGTCGACCTCATGCACGCTCCGTTCCTGCATGCCCGCTCCATCACTCTTGGCGGCGGTGCCACTCAGGATCGGGCCCTCGTCAACGATCACGACGATGGTTTCGAAGTCACCCGTAAGAACCAGGCTGGAGTGAACTTCGACTGGATCGATGTCCACACCGGCAACCTCCCCTACGTGCGGCTCGACATCCCACTGCCGCCAAGCGCTGGGCCCGGCCCACCACTCCGCATCCTTGGCTTCCTACTGCCGAGAGATAACGACGCCACCCTCGTACACTTTCCACGGTTCCGGGCCGTCTCTGGCCGAGAGCGGCAGATCTGGCGAACTCTGTATCGACTGCGTCTGCGAGGCACTCACCTTCACGTGCTCAATCAGGACAAGGCCATGCTGGAAAGCATGCGTACCGTCGAAGAAGCCCGACGCAACGAACATCTGGCTCAGGCCGACCGGCCAGTCATCCACCTACGGCGGGCCCTCGAACCTCGGTTCGAAGCCCAACGGCAATGGATGGCCGAACAAAGTCTCCAGAGCACCGAGGTGAGTTTTGACTGAGGTCGTTGAGCCGTGGGTTTTGACCCACGGCGAGCCTGGCGACCCGCTACTGCTCTGTCTCCACGGCATCGGCTCCTGCGCATCGGCGTTCGAACCGCAGGCTCCTCTGGCTGCCGCCAAGGGTCGCCACCTGATGGCCTGGGATGCACCCGGCTACCGAAACTCGCCCGATCCCAAGCCGCCGTGGACTCTCGACGATTGGGCCGACGCCGCCGCCGAGCTCATTCGCGCTCATGGGAGTCGCTCCGGCGGAACAGCTCAAGCTGACGTGCTCGGCGTGTCTTGGGGTGGAGTCACCGCCACTCGCTTGGTGCTCCGCCACCCCGACCTTGTTCGGTCGCTGATTCTGGCCGACTCGTCGATCGGTTCGGGCACCAGCCCCGAAAACACCGCAGCCATGCGCTCCAGGGCAGCCGACCTCGACGCCATCGGTATCGAAGAGTTCGCCCGCTCCCGAGCCCCCCGCCTCCTGACACCAGACGCCCCGGCTCCCTTGGTCGATGCTGCGGCCCAGATGATGATCGACAGCGTCCGGCTGCCCAGCTACCTCTGGGCATGTGAGTCGATGGGCGAGGCCAATCACCGAGCCCAGCTTGGCGAGATCACCACTCCAACCCTGGTCATCGTCGGCGAACAAGATGTCGTCACCCCACCGGAACGGTCTGAGGAGCTGGCGGCCGGCATTCCCGGCGCCACGCTGGTGACCGTGCCCGGGGCCGGCCATCTGGCCAACCAACAACAGCCTCAGCTATTCAACACTGCTGTCGGGGCCTTTCTCGACGAGCACTCCCCGGTTAACTGAACCTGCCTAAAGCATGAGAGTGAGAGACACGCAATGAGTTCCAATAACGATCTCGAGAGCACCATCGATTCGATGATGGCGACCAAGGACAGTCGCCGCGAAGACTGGGACGCTTTGGCCTTCCAGACCAAGGCCGGTCCCCAATATCGGCGGGCCCAGATCCGCTACATGGGCTCCGGCGGCACCGGCAACCACGAGGCCGACGAGCGAATCATCCAGGCCGACAACTTCACCTTCTCCAACATGTTGCTGCCGCCTGGTGCCGAGGGCCCCGAGCACACCCACCACGACGTCGAAGAAGCATTCTTCGTGCTCGAAGGTGAGCTCCAGGTCACCATCCACGACGGCGACGACTCGGCCAGCCGAGTGCTCGGCTACCGGGACTTCATCCGGGTGCCCGCCGACACCGCCCGCAGCCTCAAGAACATCGGTGACTCCGATGCGTTGTTCATCGTGATGCTGGGCACCGGTAAGCCCCAGATTCCGACCTACCCACCAACCTCGCCCATGGCCGGAATCACCAGGGACTGATGCACCAACGGCGAGTAGTAGTGACCGGCGCAGGTCGGGGCCTTGGCGCGGCCATGGCCCGCCACTTGGCCGGTCTCGGCGCCGAGGTCATCGTGGCCGAACTCGATCCCACCAGCGGAAACGAGGTTACTGACGAACTCAACGGTCAGGGTCTGGCCGCTCGCTTCGAGCCGGTCGACATCGGCGACGAAGCATCGGTTACCGGGTTGGCCGACCGTGTTCTTGCCGATGGCCCCG
>CALHBU010000313.1 GCA_937930655.1 uncultured Acidimicrobiales bacterium
TGTGGGCGGCAAAGCCAACCAAAAGGGCTTTCGCTTCGACGCCGACCCACGAAACAGGGGACGAAAGGGAGGGCGGCATCAGAAGGGCAGGGGCCGACCGCAACAGAATTACCGAACCCCGGGCCGCCCCGATGTGATCCAGCTGCTTCGCCAACAGGATCTCCTTCCCGCCATCTTCTTCATCTTCAGTCGGGCTGCATGCACCGATGCAGCCCGGGCGGTGGTTGATACCGGGATCTGTCTGACCACCAGCGAAGAACAGAAGCAGATCCGGTCCATAGCCGCCGAGTTCTCCGCTGTCCTCTCCGCTGAGGCGCTCGAGGTTCTGGAATTCGATCGCTTTCTCCAGGGCTTGGAGGCCGGTGTCGCCGCCCACCACGCCGGCATGGTGCCGATGATGAAAGAGCTGGTCGAGACCTGCTTCGTTCGCGGGCTTACCAAGGCCGTCTTCGCCACCGAGACGCTGGCCCTCGGGATCAACATGCCGGCCCGAACCGTAGTGATCGACAAACTCACGAAATGGACGGGGGAGTCACATGAGTTCCTCACCCCCGCGCAATACACCCAGCTGACCGGGCGGGCCGGCCGTCGGGGCATCGACGATCGCGGTCAGGCCGTTGTGCTTTGGTCACCCTGGGTGCGTTTCGAACAGGTGGCCCAGCTGGCCTCCAGCCGGGAGTTCGTGCTGAAGAGCGCGTTTCGGCCGACCTACAACATGTCGGCCAATCTGGTTCGCCGCTACGAGCCGGAGCGGGCCCGCCAGTTGCTCAATTTGTCCTTCGCCCAGTTCCGGACCGATGCCGACGTCGTCCGAACCGAACACCGTCTCGAGCGGCTGTTCGAGAGACGCAATCAGATCACCGGTCGAATCGAGAAAGAGTTCGGCCCGGTCGACGAGCTGCGAGCAGCCCTCAAAACACCGGAAAGCACCGACCGAGACGCTCAAGACATCTCGTTTGCGATGAGTCAGCTCATCAGAGGCGAAATTCTCTCACTCGAAGCACCTGGTCTTCCCGAGCAGGTAGTCGTCATTGCCGTCGCCTATCGAAAGGGCGGAAGGGTCAAAGTTCGGGTCGCCGACGTCGATGCTGAGACCTACGAGGTCACCACCTCGATGCTCGACCAGCCGCCGATGGTCATCGGACAGATCGAACTTCCCGAGCCCTACCTTCCTCACAGTGTCTCGTTCGTCTACGAGGCATCACAGGCCATGAAGAAGGCGCAACTTCTTAGCTCCAAGCGCCGCAAGTCCCTCCGCCCATCGGGCGACGTTGTGTCCGAGATCGACGTAGGAGCGGGCGCCCGTCGCGGCCTGAAACGACTGGACAAGCTCGAACAGGAGATCGCTGAGGCCACGGCCGGTGTGCAGAAAAACGCGGAGTCGCTTTCCCGTCAGTTCGAACGGGTCATCGATCTACTCGAAGCCAGAGGGCATCTCGACGGGTGGGAGCTGACCGATACCGGTCTTCGGCTGGCCCGGCTCTATCACGAGTGCGATCTCCTGATAGTCGATGCGTTGGAAGAAGGAATCTTCGACGGACTCAATCCGGCCGAACTGGCCGGCTTGGCATCGAGCCTCGCCTTCGAAGACCGACGTTCAGGTGACATCGAGCCGTGGTTCCCGAGCAAAGAGCTTCGCCGACGGTTCTCGGCGCTCGAGCGACTGCATCTTGACCTCTCGGCCCAAGAGCACCGCGCCGACCTCCCACAGACCCGACAGCCTGACCCTGGCTTTATCGCCATCGCCCATGCCTGGGCTTCCGGTGGTGACGTTGATCAAGTGCTGGACGACGAAGAAGTCACCGCCGGTGATTTCGTGCGGACGGCCAAGCTCCTCATCGATCTGCTACGTCAGCTGGCCAGCCTGGCCCCGCTGCCAGAAACTCAACGAGCGGCAGCCCAAGCCTCCGAGGCCGTGTTCCGCGACCTGGTCTCGGCATCCTCGGTGCTCGATGGTGATCAGGAAGGGTGAACCGTGGGGGTCGTCGGGCGATCGTCCGGCTGATCTGACGATCGCCGCCGACGATGCTGACGCTGCCGCGTCGGTTGCAGCCGGCACCAAGATGCTGGGCGTCAGCTCGGGCGACATGTTCAGGACCGTCGGAGGAAGCGCACGGGCCGGTGAACATCAGCATCTTCCCTTGGACTTCTGTTGGGTCACCATCGACAACGGACCTCAGCTTCCTTGTCTGTCCCATGTGGTCGCCCGCCATCGATGGTGGCAGGGGGAGGCAGCGGTGATCATGAACGCCGCTTGGCTGGGACCGCTGTATCTCGGACCCCGAGCCCATCCCAATGATGGACTGGTCGATGTCACCCGTGGTTCGCTCCCCGTCGGGCAGCGGTTGCAGGCGCGACGGCGGGCCACCAGTGGCTCTCATGTGCCGCATCCAGGGCTGACCACCAGCAGAACAGCAGCGTGGAATGGCGATTTCGAACGGCCAGTTCCGGTTTGGATCGATGGCGTCCTGGCCGCTCGAGGCAGGAAAATATCAGTCGAGGTCGAACCCGATGCCGTCATCCTGGTTACCTAACCTCCCGAGCGTCCGCCGTTCGGACCGCTGAGCCCAATACCCTCCTCTGCCGTGGGTGCGTACGTCGTGGAGGAGTTCTCCGCCGAGGAAGAAGACATTCTTCGGCGCTATTTCACCAATCTGGATCTTCCCGTTTTCGCGCTCGTGAATCTGCCGGAAGTAGTGAAGGGCGCTCTGTTCGCCCGCTACTCCCGTTCGGCCAAGAGCCTCAGACGACTATTCCTCGACGAGTTCGTCGGCGAGCTCGACATCGAGGGCGACACGACCATCGATGCCACCATCGGCCTCGATCGGGCCGAGGACCTGTACGAAAAGGTGTTCGTTGAGTATGGCGATGACTCGGTCGCCCAACTCGGTGGCGTTCATCTGGCATGCGAGCAGGCGTCGAACCTTCTCACCAAAGTGCTGGAACGAGGCCGACTGGCTTCGTATCTCGAGCAATCAACTCGCTACATCGCCTACGACAGTCGGGCCGATGGTCGGTATCGCTACTACCGGGACCCAGAAATACTCTCGTCCGAGATTGGCACCCGCTACGTGGGCGAGCTGGACCGCCTGTTCGACACCTACGCCGAGCTGGCGCCGCTAGTTCAGGACTATGTACGACAGTCAACGCCCAAGGCCCCCGGCGACAGCGACTTCGTCTATCGAATGGCTGTGAAAGCCAAGGGCCTTGACGCAGTCCGTGGCATCCTGCCGGCGGCAGCTCAATCAAATGTCGGCATGTACGGTTCGGGTCAGGCGTACGAACAGCTTCTGCTTCGCATGCGGTCCCACCCGTTGCCCGAGGCTCGCAGCTACGCCGATCTGATGTTGACCGAGCTGCGGAAGGTCATTCCATCGTTTGTGCGACGGGTCGATCTCCCCGACCGGGGCGGCGCTTGGTCCGACTACCTCCAGGACACTCGCGAAGCTATGGAAGACCTCGCCGAGGGGTTGCTTGACGAGAGCGAAGCCCCCGACACTGAGGCCCGAGTCGATCTCATCGACTTCGACCCCGATGCCGAGGTCAAAGTCGTGGCATCCATGCTCTATTCCCAATCTCGTCTGCCAGAGCGTGAGATCGAGCGTCAGGTCCGAGACATGTCGGTCGAGGATCGACTGCGAGTCATTCGGGCCTACAACGGTGATCGATCCAACCGTCGACACCGGCCGGGACGGGCCATGGAGCGCCCCTTTTACCGGTTTGATGTGTTAGCCGACTACGGAGCCTTCCGGGATCTCCAACGCCATCGCCTGCTCACCATCGAATGGCAACAGCTCTCGACCCGTCACGGCTACACCCGCCCTGAACTGGTCGACGAGGCAGGATTCGCCGATCAGTTCGACGCCGCCATGGAACGTTCATCCAACCTGTATGACACACTCGAGCCGGCGTTTGAGTCGCAAGCCTCCTATGTGGTTGCCCTGGCCTATCGGGTCCGCTTCAACTTCAACCTCAATGCCCGGGCCGCCATGCACATGTTGGAGTTGCGAAGCACGCCACAGGGCCATCCGGCGTACCGAACGGTGGCCCAACAAATGCACGAGCAGCTCTCTTCTGTGGCGGGGCACCATGCCATCGCCGACTCGATGACCTACGTCAATCACGCCACCGAGACCGACCTCGAACGGCTCGAGGCAGAGCGACGGGCCGAAGCCCGCCGGGACAACCAGGGCTGACGGCTGGGCCAAACGGCCCAGATCAAAATAGTCCAAAAGACTCATGTCCGGCCGTGCCTCACCGATAGGTGATGCATGGTCACATCTACGTTCGGTCGTCTCATCCTTTCATTGGGACTAGCGCTCGGTCTCCTCCTGCTTTCTCCCGTCGCAGCATCAGCGGAAACCACCTATGTCGTTCAAGACCGCGACACCCTGTCTCACATTGCACTTCGCAATGGTGTGACCGTGAGTGCACTGGTCGAGGCCAACGGTCTTGAAGACGCCCATCGCATCTGGGTTGGTATGACCCTGGTCATTCCGACGACCGGTGCTGCGGCGCCCAGCGTTGACACGACGGTGTATGTGGTTCAACCCGGCGACACCGTCAGCGAGATAGCGGTTCGGACCGGCACGACCAGCCGAGCGTTGGCCGAGATGAATGGTCTCAGCAGCATCGATTCGATTCGGGCTGGCCAGGAATTGGTGGTACCAGCCAGTGGCGGTATCACCAGCGTTGGAACTGCGGCCTACCCCGACCTGCCTGACCGGATCACCAGCCGTCCAGAACGAGTTGCCTTGATTCCCTACTTCGAAAAGTGGGCGGCGGCCAATGATCTTCCGCTGGACTTGCTCATGGCGATCGCTTGGCAGGAGTCGGGTTGGAACAACGAAGCTGTGTCGCACAAGGGTGCTGTCGGTATCGGCCAGATCATGCCAGACACCGGTGTCTGGGTGGCCACTGATCTGATAGGGCAGCCCCAGTTGGACCCAACCAACCCCGAGGACAATATTCGGATCAGCGCCCGGTTCCTGCGCTGGCTGCTCGACTACACCGGTGACGAGAACCTGGCCATTGCCTCCTACTACCAGGGTCCTGGTTCGGTTGCTTCCGGCGAACTCTTTGCATCGACAGAGCAATATTTGGCCAACGTGGAAGTTCATCGCCCGTTCTTCGCTCGGGCGTCCTAGAACCCACTGGTTTGTCTTTGTGGTGGCTGGTACCCCGCACTTGCCCGCTGAGTGTGTACAGTCCGCCCGAACCGCACGAGTGGGCCTGGAACGATGAGCAAAGACGAAAACGACGACATCCCAGAAGAGCCAGAATCCGACGTTGAGTTGGATGGTGACGATCTTGATGAGCCAGAGCTTGACGGTGACGTCGACGACCTCGAAGAGATTGAAGAGATCGGTGAGGACCTGGGTGACGACTTTGTCGCCGAGGATGCTGTTGCCGAGACCGACGATGACGATGACGACGACGACGCCGCTCGTCCCCGTGCTCGCAAGACGGATGAGGACGAAGAAGACGATGACGAGGAGGCCGATCCCGACGACGTCGAAGCCGATCTCGACGAGATCCTCCGCGACCGGATGGCCGCCTCCGACGACGACGAAGACGACGAAGACGATCCTCAGGACGGTGTGAAGCCGGCCGACGTGGCCAAGAAGACCGCAGATGAGTTCGTGTGCGGCACCTGTTTCCTCGTGGTGAGTCGGGCCCAGCGAGATGTGCCATGCCCCATGGGTGATGGTGTGGAAGCTCACAGTCAGCTCTGACAATGGCTTCTGAAGATCGCCCGGACGGCAAGAGCCCGACTGATCAGCTGCTTGAGCTGCTGGTGTACGCCCCGGTCGGCATGATCTACGAGTACGAGGACGTGCTCGACAAGGTTGTCAAGCGGGGCAAGAGCCAGCTCCAGCTGGCCCGCCTGATCGGCAAAATGGCAGCCAAGCGGGGGCAGAACGAACTCGAAGAGAACGTTGGCGAAGTCCTTGAGACCGCCGCCATGACGGTTGCCCGAGGCATCACTCAGTTCGGTCAGGCGGTAGGACTCGCTCCCGCAGACTCCTCCGAGACCTCACAAGCAACAGAGGAATCCCCCTCGGCTGAACCTCCGCCGCCGCCGAAGAAGGCGCCAGCGAAAAAGGCGCCAGCCAAGAAGGCTCGACCCAAGAAAGAAACGGCAACCAAAAGTGGCTCTCCACTTCCGATCGCCGGCTATGACGATCTGAAAGCCAAGGACATCGTCGATCTTGTCGAGGATCTCTCCCCAACACAGCGGGCCCGAGTCCGAACCCACGAGGCCGACAACCGTGCTCGCAAGACCATTCTGGCGAAAATCGACCGGCTGGACGGCTGATTGATGGAGGGGGCTCGGACCGCTACCGATGCCGACCTCGCTGACCTTCAATGGGTCCATGCTTCAGTCGTTACCGAACAGGCCGATCACCGAGGCGGCAATCTCTTTTACCGCCGTGAGGCCGCGGACGCTGCGACACGCCTCTCAGAGGCTGTGAGCGACGGCACAGCGGTTGTGGGCACCTATGACGACGTTGTGTTGGGCTACGGCATCGCGACCGCAGAGAAGCTCCCTGATGGCTCGTTGCTCGGACGAATCGAAGCTCTCGCAGTGGTTGCCGAAGCGCGAGGTTCGGGCATCGGCGAAGCCATCATGAACGACATGCTGACCCGCCTCGAAGCGACTGGTTGTTTCGGTGTCGACTCCACAGCCTTGCCCGGGGACCGAAGCACAAAGAACTTCTTTGAGTCGTTCGGTCTAAAAGCCCGACTCCTCGTCGTTCACCGTTCGTTCTAGCCCTCCTCGGCTGGCGCTGCGTCTTCGGCTGGCGCTGGGTCTTCGGCTGGCGCTGGGTCTGTCGCCGGTGCAGCCTCTTCGACCGGTGTCGCTGCTTCGGCTGGTGTAGCTACGTCGACCGGTGTGGTTTCCTCGGCTGGCGCGTTGACTTCGGGCGGAGCAGCTTCGTCGGCGGCCTTTGGCTCGGCATCGGCCGGCTTGGCCTCGGGCTTCGAGCCACCCTTGTCGCCGTCAGGCTTGCCCGCGGCCTTTGGCTTCTTGCCGCCACGGTTTGGACGGCGACGCTTCTTGGCTTTGGCAGCCTCGGAAGGATCAATGCCGAAGTGCTCGGCAATGGCTGGCACCCGGTCGGCGACACGACGGATGGCTTCCAACAGCTCTTCGGTCGGTTCGGCGGGATAGCCGGCTGGTGTAACTGCACTACGAATAGGGGTGTAGGCCAAGGCATCGACCACCGTGGCCCAGCGGTCGGGAAGGACATCTGCGGCCAATGCAGCACTGGCCGCCGCCGACAGCCGGTTGGCCAACTCAGTCGGAAGGGGCGCACCGGCCTTCACCGGTCGAGAGCTCAGACGGAGGGCACGAACGGTGCGACCGTCGTCGACGGCGGATTGGAGGTCCTTCAACCATTGGCCGTGATCGGTCTCGATTCGCTCGGTGAGCGACGTTCGAAGCTGCTCGGCAAGAGCTCGGGCCTCGTCGTCGCGTGCGGCGTCGGATGCCACCACCACGCTGCGAAGGTCGCGAAGATCCAGTTCGGCGATATCAGCCATGGCGGCGTCGGCGCGATCCCGCCATTCGGCCGCGCGCATGATGGGCACCAACGGTTCGGCGATGGCGATAATCGGATCGGCCGAGATCTCGGGCTTGCCTTCGGCCTTGGCCTCGGCATTTTGCTTCTCGATGGCGGTTCGAACCGCTGGCATGCCGCCCTGCAGCACTTGCTCGGCGATTGGGCGGTGCTCTTCGGGCACCTCAGCCAGTACGGCATTGCGATGGTCACGGCGGGGCCGCAACCGCTTGGCCTTCGGCCTGTCGTCCTCGCGAGGACGACGCTGGCCGCCACCGTCGCGGCCACCACGGCCTCCGTCACGGCCGCCTCGGCCTCCGTCACGGCCGCCTCGGCCTCCGTCGCGTCCGCCTCGGCCTCCATCACGTCCACCCC
>CALHBU010000314.1 GCA_937930655.1 uncultured Acidimicrobiales bacterium
CAACGACAGAGCCGTCGACAGAACTGTCAACGACCCAGCCGCCGACAGAATTGTCGACAACCCAGCCACCGACAACAGGGCAGTCCTCGACCACCGAGCCTCCCACCACACCGCCACCGACGACTGAGCCACCCACCACTCAGCCTCCGACGACCCCGCCACCGACAACCGGGTCGACGACCACCGTGGTGACAGGCGCTAGCTAGTGTTTGCTGAACGGTCGTTCGAGGCCATGGGAACGGCCGTGCACCTCGTGGTGGACGGACCGGCGGAGCTCCTTGATGCGGCCGAGCATTCGATTCACCGTTGCGAGGCTCGATGGTCCCGATTCCGACCAACGTCCGAACTTCGACAACTCAACGCCAGCGCCGGCCACCCGACCGTTGTGTCCAACGAGACCTTCAGCCTCGTTCAATCGGCGATTGAGGCCTGGCGACGAACCGATGGGCTCTTCGACCCCACTGTCCTTCCGGCGTTGGAAGCGCTGGGCTACGACCGGTCATTCGAGACAATGACGCCCGACGGCAGCGGAGATCATCACCTTCCTACCGGTCCACCATCCGTCGTTCCCGGACCGGCCGAGATTGGCATGCACCCCGCAGCTTCCATGATCGAGCTTCCGGCTGACCTTCGGCTCGACCTCGGCGGCTTGGCCAAAGGTGCGACGGCCGATCTGGTGGTCGATGAGCTACGGCACGCGGGCGCGCTTGCCTGCTGTGTGAATATCGGCGGCGACCTTCGGGTCTGGGGGTCGGGACCACACCAGGGAGTCTGGGAGGTGGCGTTTAAGACCGACATTGACGGCCACCGTCTTCGCCTGGCGGCCGGTGCAGTGTGTACCTCTTCGACCAGTCAGCGTCGCTGGATCCGAAATGGCGTAACCCTGCATCATCTGATTGATCCATCGAGCGGTCGTCCGATGGAGAGTGACGTGACTACCTCGACGGTGATTGCTCGAACCGCGCTGGCTGCCGAAGTGCTGGCCAAGCTGCCTCTTGGATGGGGCGCGGCCAAAGGGGCGGAGTTCCTACGTCGTCAGAACACCACCGGTCGCCTGGAGATGAAGGACGGCAGTAGGCAAGACCTCGCCGGTTTCGACCGGTTCCTGAGTTGGAGCGAGACGAACAGGGTCGTCGTTCCATCATGATTCGCGAGCAGATCTGGTGGTACTTCGCGCGATCTGCCGGACTCCTGACATGGGCGACCGCATCGGCATCGATCATCCTGGGCCTCGTGATGTCGACGAGAAAAGTCGGCCGGAAGACGAACGGTCCCTGGGTCCTGGATCTTCATCGCTTCCTGAGTGGTCTGACCATTGTCTTCATGGCTCTTCATATGTTTGCCCTCTGGGCTGACAGCTTCGTCACGTTCGGATGGGCCGAACTGCTGGTGCCCGGCGTTTCGGAGTGGCGGCCCTTGCCGGTGGCATTCGGCGTTCTGGCCTTCTGGATTCTGATCGGGGTCGAGGCGTCGTCGTTGCTGAAGAACTACATCCCGAGTCGTTGGTGGAAGGCCCTACATCTCGGGTCCTACGCAGTGGCCGTTCTCGGAACCGTCCACGGCCTGACCGCCGGTTCAGATGTCAGTAATCCCATCATCCGAAGCATTGGCGCCGCGACACTCCTGACCATCGTCGTGCTCACCGTCCTCCGGGTGCTCGAGGCCCGCAGACCAGACGATCCGACGCTGGATCGTCTAGCGGCGGTCCGTCAACTGCAACAACAGGCCACCGGCCCTGGACAAGAGGCACCGGTTGCGTCACCGAGACACGAGGCAGCGGGCGAGTCCCAGCCGGCACCAATTCCCATCGTGCCAGTGAGACGGCCGGGGTCGAACCCGGTGGATCAGGCTGCCGCCCGATCGAGGTAACGATTCCAGGCTTCGGGTACCGAGCCGACAGCGACCGAAACCCAGGCGTACTTGGTTGGAACCGCCGGCGGCCTACGCAGTTGAAGTGAGCATTCGTCGAGAAGGCGGTCGCCTTTTGCCGCATTGCATCGCCGGCAGCACGCCACCACGTTGGTCCACTCATGTGCTCCACCCTTGGAGCGGGGATGAATGTGGTCGATGCTCTCCGCAGCTCGGCCGCAGTACTGACATCGGTGATCGTCGCGAGTGAAGACCGCCCGCCTGTTGAGCGGAGCGTGGCGTTCATAGGGGACTTTCACGAAGTAGCGGAGCCGAACGACCGAGGGAATGGCAACCCGGAGATGTTCGCTGCCCAGGTGCGCGCCAGTGTCGGCGAGGACATCGACCTTCTGGCCCAGTGCCAGCACCACTGCTCGCCGGCTCGAGACCACCCCTATTGGTTCGTAGGTCGCATTGAGTACCAAGGCACGCGACATGGCCAAACGGTAGTGCGGGTAGCGGGCTCCAGTCGCATCAATTGGGCCAACGAAGAGTGTTCGCCACCTGGTTGAAGGCCTCAACGACGTCGTCACCCGTCAGTGTCCGATGTTGACCGGGCCACCCGACGGGGCTGCTTTGTTCGATGACCAATTGCACCGCAGGCGACAGATGCCTGAGTAGATCGGCTGCCGGCTGGGGGGCGGGTCTGAGCAGGCACACGGTCTGGAATCGGGCCCCCGACCGGGTACGGCGTTGGCTCACCCCGACCACTTTCTGATTGTCGACGGTTACCTCACCCGGCCCGAGTCCGGCGAAGCAGTAGAGGCGGCCTTCCTCTGGCCGCAACAACGGGCCCTCGTGCACCGCGGCCTCGACGGTGGAATCGAGCGCATGCAGGGTCTCGGCCCAGAGGCGGCCGATCCACCAACTGGCTCGCCCGATGTCGTTCTCCCAGGCCGGATGCGAAGGAGGTACAAAGACGTCAATCCAAGCCGCAGACCCTGGCTCGAGGATGACGAGTCCGCCTCCGCTCCGGCGCCGACACACCTCCCAACCAGACGCTGACAGAGCGTCCTGGTCGAGGTCTGTCGCCCGTTGGGTGCTGCCCATAACCACGGCCGGAGCGGTGACGTCATGGGCCCAGATGGTGGGGGAGAAAGGACCTTCAGGTGTGTGCTGATGGAACTCATTGGCCGATCCAGTGGTCTGCACCCGCTTCCATTCGGAATGCCCACCGTTTGCGCCAGCCATCGACAGCCAACGTAGGCCAGGTTTGGGGCCCGAGCGTGAGTTTGTGGCCATCGGCCCGAAATTTCTTCTCTCCGTGACCACTCCGGGACTCTCGGCGTTTCCCCTGCTCAGAGAGCTGCTGTTCCACCACTATCGAACAGGCGTTCGCGCTCGAAGTGGTTGTATGCGCGCGGAATGTCAGGAAATGCTTGCTGGGTGGGGGGAAGTGTCATATGGTGTCACGCAGTGGGGGAGCAGCCCAGCTAGGGTCACGCTCCTCCCAGCTAGTGAGAAATAGAGCAAGAAGCAAGAGAGCAAGAAGTTCGAATCGTCGGCACGACAGTCGGGAGCAGGGGTGGTGAATGTTTGTTGGACAGCACGATCACTCGCTGGACGACAAGGGCCGCGTTGTGCTGCCGTCGGCGTTCCGGGCGTTTGTCGAAAATCGGGGGTACGTCACCCGACTCGACAGCTGCATCGGCATGTGGAGTACCGACGGATTTCGAGAAGTGGCCGACCGATGGAAGGCCGAACTGGACCAGGGGAACATCTCCAACCTGGTCTTCCGCAAGCTCATGACGGGAGTGCGGGAGGTAAAGCTCGACTCTGCTGGTCGGGTCACGCTTCCTCGAGAACTCCTCGACGAATTCGGCTTCGACACCCAGGTGGTCGTGGCCGGCAGATACGACCGGGTCGAAATCTGGCCCGCTGAGAAATACAGCGAAGAGTTGGAGTCGGAAGAGGCGGGCGATGCCCTAGCCGAAACCGTCGCTCGACTCGGCATCTAGCACGCAGGACCAAGCAAGAAGGGACGAGCGAGAAAACACAGCGTTTCGCACATCGGTTGCCTTCCGGGTAATGGAGAGTGGTACTTCTGCCCCACAACTCCGCCCGCTACCCCTCAAGCAAGTTACGGGAGATAAAACCCGCCTTGCGTCTGTTGCCCGGGGGGCTACCGATGGTCGAAACGCAGCGTTTCTCTCGCCAGCATCAACATGGCGGACGAGTCGCGTCCAGTGGCATCGGGGGGAGACAGCGCAGACAAGCGCTTCGAACACTTTCCGGTGATGGCTGACGAGATCGTCGCTGTCGTTGCTCCCGTTCCCCCCGGCACCTTCATCGATTGCACGATCGGCGGTGGCGGCCATGCCAACGCTCTTCTCGAGGTTTGCGACCACCTGTCGGTGGTCGGTATCGACCGGGACCCCGTCGCTCTCGAAGCGACAAAGGCCCGTCTCGCCGCTTTCGGTGACCGACTCGTACTGCGTCGGGCCCGATTCGATGACTTGCCGGCCATTCTCGACGAGCTCGACACGGCCTCGGTTTCTGGCTTCCTCTTCGACCTTGGCGTGAGCTCACCCCAGTTGGACTGGGCCGATCGGGGCTTCAGCTACCGACAGAACGGTCCACTCGATATGCGCATGGATCAGGACGCTCCGATCCAAGCAGCAGATCTCG
>CALHBU010000315.1 GCA_937930655.1 uncultured Acidimicrobiales bacterium
GCCGGTCATCCTCGCTTCGACGAGATCGACCTCTCATCGTTGGTTGGGATCAACAGCGGGTCGTCGCTCGTGCCCGAAACTTCAACCGCCCCGTTCTTTGCCCGTGGGGTGCCCGTTGGGCAGGTCTATGGGGCCACCGAAACCGGCCCGACGGCGGTGGTATTGCGATATGGCGAAGCAGCCGCTCACCCTGGGTCGTGCGGCCGACCGGCCCTGCACACCGAGGTCAGGGTGGTTGACGAAAACGGAGCATCGTTACCAGCGGGACAGGACGGCGAGATCTGGTTGCGTGGTCCGAACCTCTTCAGCGGCTATTGGAATAAGCCAAACGAGACAGACGCGGCGTTCGTCGATGACTGGTATCGAACCGGCGATGTCGGCCATCAGACAGCCGACGGGTTCGTCTACATTTCCGACCGGATCCGAGACACGGTCATTTCGGGCGGGGAGAACGTCTACCCGGCCGAGGTCGAAGCCCTGCTGGAGCAACACCCTGACATTGCCGAGTTGACCGTCGTTGGTCGTTCCGATCCGGAGTGGGGAGAGATCCCGGTCGCGGTCGTCGTGCCGACCGCAGGCTGCTCCATCGAGCTCGAGGCCCTTCGTTCCTGGTGCGACGGACGACTGGCTCGGTTCAAGCAACCGCGCCAGCTGATCGTTGTCGACGAGCTTCCACGAACGGCGCTGGGCAAGGTCCAGAAGCATTTGGTTCGAGAGCGGTTTTCTTCGACCGACTGATGGTCAGGCTGCGGCCAGCCGATCCATTGCAGCCTCGTAGCCACGGGCAATCAGCTTCTCGGTGCCCGCGAAGTTGAACGAGCCGTAGCCGTCGGGGGTGGCCCGGGGAATGTCGACAACGAGACGATCGGGACTCAACCCGTCGAGACTGGCCGCGGCCTGGCTGCGGAGCATGAGGCCACCGGTGTGCAACATGCGTCGGATGGGCCGGTCGGGAGGTCGTCGGGAGAGTTGGTTGGGAGTCGCATCGAGCACGACAACGGTCCGGGCCCCTTGCTGAAACGTGGGTTTGACCGGCAAATTGGCCACCACACCGCCGTCAACGTAGTGACGTCCCCCCAACTGAACCCCGGGGTACACGCCGGGAATCGCCGCGCTAGCCAGCAATGCCGGAGCCAGGGGGCCGCTGTCGATCAGGCAGGGCTCGCCGGAGAGCACATCGGTCACTACTGCGGCGAACGGGAGGGTGAGCTCCTCGATAGTGTGGACCGGGCAGTGAAGATCGATCAGCCGTCGGAGACCACCAGGGTCGCTGAAGTACTCGCCTCGAGATCGGAGAAAGGTCAGGGCCGCCCGACGACGGGAGCCGCCGAAGACAGTGGTCCGGTCCATGGCAAGCCATACGTCGGTGAGTTGGTCGGTTGCCTTTTTGCCCTGCGCTGCGCTTTTGCCCTGCGCTGCGACGACTGCGCCGTTGAGAGCGCCTACTGATGTGCCGACCACCAGATCGGGCGTGATGCCGGCTTCGAAAAGGGCCCGCAACATCCCCACCTGTGTTGCGCCCCATGAGCCGCCTCCGGAGAAGGCGAAGCCAATGGGTCGCGGCCACCGGGATGGAGAGGGCAGGGGAGCGGACATGTGCTGGGTCAGTCAGTCGGCGAGCGCCTGGCGGGCCGCTGCAGCTACCTGGGTGACAGCCTTGGCCGCAGCATCGACGATGGGTCCGAGCTGGAAGAAGACATGAACCATGCCGTCATAGTTGGTGTAGGTCACCTCGACACCAGCGGCGGTCAGCGCATCGGCGTACTTCTTGCCCTGGTCCCGAAGGGGATCGAACTCGGCGGTGATCACCAAGGCTGGCGCCACTCCGGCATGAGAAGGGGCTCGCAGCGGCGAAGCCCGCCAGTCGTCGAGGTCAGCGGCGTAACACTGGCCGAACCAGTCCATGGTTTCCCGTCGGAGTATGAAGCCGTTGGCGTTCTCGGTCATGGACGGGCTGTCGTCTTCGGCGTCGACCCCGGGGTAGATCAATAGTTGGGCAGCCAGATCAAGCCCGGCGTCTCGGGCCATCAGGGCCATGACGGCGGCGAAGTTGCCACCGGCCGAGTCGCCGCCAACCACCATGCGGGCGTCGGGCGAACCGCCGAGCTCGGCTCGATGTGCGTCGGCCCATTGCATCGCTCCCCACGCATCGTCGATACCGGCAGGAAATGGATGCTCGGGCGCAAGTCGATAGTGCACGGCCATCACGGTCGATCGAGACTCGAGCGCCAATTGGCGGCAGACCTCATCATGGGTATCGAGGTCGCCAATGGTGTAGCCACCACCGTGGTAGAAGACAAAGATCCCACTGGCTCCGTCGTTGCGGTAGATACGGACTGGAATCTCACCGTCCGGCCCGGGAATAGTCCGGTTAGTCACCTCATCGAGGGCCGGGCCGGCCCCGGCAAAGCCGGCCAGTGCCGTGTAGCCGGCCCGTCGCTCCTCGACCGTGAGAGAAGACGGAGGAGGGCCGTTGGCCGCTGCGCCCTCAACGGCGTCGACGATGGGCTTGATCTGGGGGTCGAGGGACATCGTCGAATCGTAGGCAATGGCTACGGCGCGAACGAGCCGGGCGCCGAGGTGGTCGGAGGAGCTAGGCCGCTACTCGCCGACGGAGCGGAAGGAGAATGGCGAAGGCCACCGCGCCAAGCCCGACTGCGGTAACCAGGGCAGTTGCGTAACCACCCCGGTCGATGATCAAACCCATCACCGGGGGACCAACCAAGCCACCCACGCCGGCCGCGGTGTACAGGGCTCCGAGAATGCCACCGAGGCCGACCGGGCCGAAGATTTCAGCCGTCACCGCCGGGGCCAGAGCAATAAAGCCGCCATAGGAGATGCCCATCACCACGGCAAAGACCATCAACGCCGCGTAGTTGCCGTCGGCGACCAACCAGATGATGAAGCTGAGGGCCAACGTCAGGATGGACCACTGGTACATGGCCATGGCCGAGAACCGTGCGGCCAGCGCGCCGAGACCAAGTCGTCCCACTACCGACGCCAAACCTATGAGACCCAAAAGCAGACCGGCCGACCGGGTGTTGCCCTCGCTCTCCAAATAGTCGGATATAAACACGAACGGCATGAAGAGAGGGAAGGCCAGAATGGCCATCGAGGCGTAGAGGGTCCAGAAGGGCCCCGAACCTCCGACGATGCTCCATAACTTTGGCGTCTCAGCCGAGGGGGGCACCGGAGGACGGTTGGCACCGACCGACGCAATCAGCATGAGGGCGCCGGCCCCGACGGCCAAGATGACGTAGGTGTCTCGCCAGCCGTAGCGGTCGATCAGTTGCTCGGCGATGGGGGCGTTCACCAGCGTGCCGACGCCGATTCCGGCGACCGAGATGCCGAGGGCGGTTGTCCGTTTGGCTTCGAACCATCCGCCGACGGCTGCCACCACCGGCACATATCCACACGCCACGCCGATGCCCACTCCCAACCCGTAGGTGAGGTAGCCGAGGTAGAGGCTGTTCACTCTGCTGGTGGCCAACAGGCCGATCACCATGCAGGCGGTGCCGAACAGCATGACCGGACGGGGTCCGGTGCGGTCGGCGACCTTTCCGCTGACCACCCCTAGCCCAAAGTAGAGGAAGGTGGTGATAGCGAAGAAGAAGGCGGTGCTGCTGCGATCACTACCGAACTCTTCGGCCATGGAGCCGAAGAAGGCGGTAAAGCTGTAAGCCACCCCGAACACCGTGTAGAGGCTGAGGAAGGCGGAGAACGCCATCAGCCACCCTCTCGGCCCGTCGACGAGCGATGTCGTCGAGGTACTGGCGGGCGTGCGGGTGACGGACCGCACGAGTTACCGGTACGGCCTGAACATGTTCCGGACCTCGTCGACGAACACAACTGGAACTTCGAAGGCGGCGAAGTGGCCGCCCTTGTCGAACTCATTCCAGTGGCGAATATCGGTGAAGGCCCCTTCGACCCACTTGCGGACTGGCGGAACGATCTCTTTGGGGAAGACCGCGAACCCGGAAGGGATGTTGACGGTGTGTCGTTTGCCGCGGCCGAAGCTTTCCCAATAGATCCGCCCCGAGGATGCCCCGTTGCCGTTGATCCAATAGAGCATCACGTTGTCGAGCAGTTCGTCGCGGTTGAGGACGTTTTCTGGGTGGCCATCGCAATCGGTCCAGGCCCAGAACTTCTCCAGGATCCAAGCTGCCTGTCCAGTAGGGGAGTCGACCAAGCCGTAGCCCAGAGTCTGGGGGCGGGTGGCCTGTTGTTTGGAGTAGCCGGAGTCCCACGCCTGGTAGTACTCGAGTCCGTCGAGGGCCCGTTGCTCCTCGGCCGTTGGTTCGCCGTCGATCTTCGGTCGCGCCCCCATTGCCAGGGTGACGTGAACAGCGGCGCAGTGGTCAGAGTCGGTGCCCCCGATGGCGGTGGTGACCGCCGAGCCCCAGTCGCCCCCCTGGGCGACGTAGCGGTCGTAGCCGAGTCGGCTCATCAGTGTGGCGAACACCTCGGCGATCTTGTCAACGCCCCAGCCAGGTTCTGTCGGTTTGCCGGAGAAGCCGAAGCCGGGGAGCGACGGTGCGATGACGTGGAAGGCATCGGCGGCGTCACCACCGTGCTTGGTGGGATCGACCAGCGGTTCGATGACCTTGTGGAACTCAACGATGGACCCGGGCCAACCGTGGGTGATCAGAAGAGGAAGAGCGTTCTCGTGGGGCGAGCGCATGTGCACGAAGTGCAGGTCGAGGCCATCGATGGTGGTGGTGAATTGGTCGAAGCGATTGAGGGCTTCTTCTCTGGCCCGCCAGTCGTAACCGTTCTGCCAGTACTCGCACACCTCCTGGACGTAGGAGAGCGGGATTCCCTGGGTCCAGTCGTCGACTACCTCCGCCTCTGGCCAGCGGGTGTTGGCCAGCCGGGCCTTGAGATCGTCGAGCAGCGCATCGGGTACATCGATCGTGAATGGCGTGATCGCATCAGACATGGGTGGAGCGTATTGCCTGGCGACCGAGCAGTCCCGTTCATGTTGAAACTTACTACTGACAACAAGATAAAAAAGCTCAAGAATCTTATATAAAAGTTGGAATAACGAACAAATGTTCTCTAGAATGACTCGCATGGCGAGCGGAACTCTGGCGGAGTCGCTTCAAGAGCTTCTGGCCGTCGACCCCGATGGGTTGACGGGCGAGGACCTGGCGGCCCATGAACTGGCCCTTCAGCGTCTCGATGCGCAGGTAGCGGCGGCCAAGTTCAAAGCGGCGGCAGCCGTCTCCCGTCGACCGGTCACGAGCACCAGGTACCGACGTCCTCAGCAGCGGGTCATCTTCGAGACCCGGCAGTCGCAGCGTCAGGTAAACCGGGAGTTCCGGGTGGCCCGCATTCTTGCCGAGCGACTTCCGTCGGTCGGAGAAGCCCTGGCCCGGTCCGACATCGGTCGCTGTCACGTCGACGTATTTGTTCGGCTGGCCGACCAGAAGCCTTTGACCGAGGCCCTCGCCCGAGACCTTGAGGAGTTGCTGGTATTTGCCCGCACTCGACAATTTGTTGAGTTCGAAGCTCTGGCCGAGGCGTGGGCCGTCATGATGGATCCAACCGATCCCCACGATTTAGACGAGGCCGCCCACGACAATCGGTCGATGGAATGGACCGACCCCGTCGCTGGGGAAGTCCAGGTCTCGCTGCGTATGCCCACCGTCAATTGGGAGCAGATCCACAATGGGATCGAGGGCATTGTCGATGAGATGTTCCGCCAGGACTGGGAGCACGCGGCCGCTGAGTTTGGCGACGAGACGTCTCCGCAAGACCTGCCTCGGACCAACGGTCAGCGGAACATGGATGCGCTTCTCCTTCTCCTGAGGCGAGGCATCGCCAATGGATCCAACGATCCCGGAGCCGGCGCAGTGGTCAACGTCGTCGTCGACGAGCAGACCCTGCTGGACGAGGCCGACCGCATGGCTGGGCGGCCGGTCCAAAAACGATCAATCGACGAGCTCGAGTCGTTTCGGTGCGAGACAAGTCATGGACGGCCTGTCACTTCTTCGACTGCCTTGTTGTTCGCGCTCTCTGGTCAGGTGCGAAGGGTCGTGCTCGACGCCCCATCGCTCGATATCTCATCCAAGCAGCGGCTGTTCACCGGGGCGCTTCGGCAAGCCATCCTGATGAAGCACCGATGGTGCGTGCAGGACGGATGCGAAACCCGATCTCATCGGTGCCAGGTCGACCATGTCGTTCCGGCCGCCCGAGGCGGACCGACGGACGCTGCCAACGGGAGACCTCGTTGCGGTCCCTGTCATCGTCACAAAACTCGCCTCGAGAACCTGGGTTTTCTGTGACCCCTTGAGTGAAGCGCGGCTCAAGCGACTCATAGTGGGAGCGTGTCTGATGAGGTACGGGATTCCTACGATCTAATGGCCAGGAAGTACGCCGAGCTGTTTCTTGATGACCTCGACGGTGACCCCTACGCCCGGGATACGACCTATCCCCGGGCCAGATCGCCGAGGCCCGACAAGCGTTTCCAGACCTGCAGTTCGAGGTGGGCAACCTTGCAGCGCTCGAAAACCCTGACGCTTCCCTCGGCGGCCTTGTCTCCCGCTACTCGATCATCCACCTCGCGCCATCCCAACTCGACGACGTCGAGATCGACCGTCGCGATCCACACAAGGACGGTCGGCCGTTCGAGCAGGCAACCGTCCTCGCCGCCAGGTTCGCTAGCTGAACGCTTCCACGAAGGAGTAGAACAATCGGATGACCGACTTCCCACTGCCCAACAACAGCACCGACCTTTCCGGACAAGTGGCCTTGGTGACCGGTACAACATCGGGCCTCGGCCGTCGTTTCGCCAAGGTGTTGGCCAACGCCGGGGCCCAGGTAGTTGTGACCGGGCGACGTTATGACCGGCTGGAGGAGCTGGCAGCCGAGATCCAAGCGGACGGCGGTCAAGCAGCACCCGTCCAGGTCGACGTCACTGACGCCGCCCAGTTGGTGTCGATGGTCGATCAGGCCGAAGCGGCCTTCGGTCCTGTGCAGATCCTGGTCAACAACGCGGGAATCCCCGACGCCGAACGAGCGACCAGGATGTCAGTCGAACTGGTCGACGCGGTGCTCGACACCAACCTCCGCGGCCCCTACTTGTTGTCGTGTGAGGTGGCCAAGCGGCTGATCGAGCAGGAGCTGCCCGGGCGGATGGTGAACATCTCCTCCATGGGTGCCTTCAACTACACCGGCCAAGGAGCGGCGTTGTATTCGATCTCCAAAGCCGCCATCAACCGGATGACCGAAGCATTGGCTATCGAATGGGTGAAGTTCGGCATCAACGTCAATGGCATCGCTCCCGGCGCATTCTCCAGCGAGATGATGGATGGCATGCTCGAACGGCTCGGCGACTTCAGCGTGCACTTTCCCCGAAAGCGACTTGGCGACCCAGCCCAACTCGATAGCACTGTGCTGTACCTCTGCTCCCCGGCGTCAGAATTCGTGACCGGCACCGTGGTGAAGGTCGACGACGGCCAAGGGCCGCGATGAGTGAGACAGCGTTGAACGAAGACCCCGCCGAGCCCAAGGGGCCGACCGCCCACACACTGGCCGCCAACAGCGCAACCGGGGCTGTGCTGTCTCTCGACGCCGCCGATTTCGAGCGTGCCTCCCGGGGTCGGATAGCCACCCACGAGACCGGGCGCATTACCCACGAGCATGGCACGGCGTGGGACATCGGTCGCTACGACTTCATTCGCAACAGTGAGGAATCGCCGGACACGGTGAACCCCAGCCTGTGGCGTCAGGCCCGGCTCAACTCCAACCACGGCCTGTTCGAGGTGGCTGACGGCCTGTGGCAGGCACGGGGCTACGACATCTCCAACATCACATTCCTGAGGGGCGAGACCGGTTGGGTCATCATCGATCCGCTGACCACCGAGGCAACGGCCGCTGCTTGTCTGGCCCTAGCCAACGACACGCTCGGTCATCGAGAGGTCCGCGCCGTCATCTACACCCACAGCCACGCCGACCATTTCGGCGGGGTAGAGGGAGTGACGTCCCACCAAGCGGTTCGCAACGGCGACGTGCGGGTGATTGCTCCCGAAGGATTCCTACGAGAAGCCGTCAGCGAGAACGTGATTGCCGGCCCGGCCATGGCCCGACGAGCGGCCTATCAATTCGGCCCGCTGCTCCCACCCGGTCCTCGGGGTCACGTCGACTCCGGTCTCGGGCAGGCCATTCCCACCGCTCCATCGGGGCTAATAGCGCCAACCGAGGACATCACCCACACCGGCCAGGAGCTGGTGGTCGACGGCATACGCATTGTGTTTCAGATGACACCCGATGCCGAGGCGCCAGCCGAAATGAACTTCTTCTTCCCCGACCAGGGCTGGCTCTGCATGGCCGAGAACTGCAGTCACAACATGCACAACCTGGTGCCGATTCGTGGCGCGCAGGTTCGTGATTCGCTGAACTGGTCCAAATACATCAACGAAGCGATCGAGTTGTACGGCTCGAACACCGAGCTCATGTTCGCCAGTCACCATTGGCCCCGATGGGGGCAGGACGACGTCCATGGGTTCCTCCGTCGCCAACGGGATCTCTACCGCTTCATTCACGATCAAACCATGCGTCGGGCCAACCGTGGTTGGACGGCGTTGGAAATTGCCGAAGATCTCGACCTGCCATCGGAGTTCCTCTCTGAAGGGCACACCCGGGGCTATTACGGATCGCTGGTTCACAACGTCAAGGCGGTGTATCAGCGGTATCTGAGCTGGTACGACGGCAACCCGGCTCATCTTCATCCCCACCCGCCCACCGAGGCCGGCCGACGATATGTCGACCTGGCCGGCGGAGCCGATGCCCTGCTGGCCAACGCCAGAACGGCGTTCGATGCCGGTGACTATCGGTGGGTGACCGAGCTCGTCAACCACCTTGTCTTCGCTGATCCCACCAATGTGGCTGCCCGACAACTTCAGGCCGATGCTCTCGAGCAGCTGGGCTACCAAACCGAGTCGAGCACCTTCCGTAACGCCTACCTGATGGGAGCCCAGGAACTTCGCCAGGGGGCGCCAGATCCTCGTGATATCCGGCGGCGCAATCTGGTCGAGGCGCTCACCATCGACCAGATCTTCGACACCATCGCCATCCGACTCAAAGCAGAAGAAGTCGAAGGCGAACACGTCCTGGTCAACTGGACCTTCCCCGACCTCGTCGAGGCTGGCAGCGAGCCGTCGGACTGGGTTCTCGGACTCGAGAATCGCGCCCTCCACTATCAGGCCGGCCGCCACGACGAGCATGCGGCGGCGACGGTGACGGTCGCCAAGGCAGCCTTGGGGGCCGTCCTCATGGGTTCGACCACGGTTGGTGAGGAGATCGAGAATGGCGGTATGACCATCGACGGAGATGCCACTGCGCTCCTTGCCATCTTCGGGAACCTCGAGGTCTTCCAGTCCGGTTTTGGGATCGTCGAACCATGAGCTTCGACCGACACCGGGCCCACCCGTGGCACGGCCTTTCAGCTGGGGCCGATGCTCCAGCCGTCGTTGACGCGTTTATCGAGATCACGCCGTTCGATGCCGTCAAGTACGAGATCGACAAACACAGCGGCTATCTCCGAGTGGATCGGCCGCAAGGAAGTTCGGCCCTGCCATCGACCATCTATGGCTTCGTTCCTCAGACCTATTGCGATGAGCGGGTAGCCGCCCTCACTCCCGGTGCCGAGGTTGGCGACCGCGACCCGTTGGACATCTGCGTTATCAGCGAGCAGCGAATCGACCGAGCCGAGGTGTTGGCGGCCGCTCGGGTGGTCGGGGGCATCCGACTACTTGACGGAGGAGAAGCCGACGACAAGATCATCGCGGTTTTGCACAACGACCGGGTGTACGAGGAAGTCAACGATCTCGACGATCTGCCCGATGCCATGGTCAGCCGACTGGTTCACTACTTCGCAACGTACAAACTCGATCCGACAGAGCCCGAACGCAACACCATTACGGTCGTCGGCACCTACGGCGCAAATGAAGCGCAGGCTGTCGTCGAAGCATCGATGGCCGACTATGAACAGGCATTCGGGCGCTGATGGGCCGACCCAACTCACCTAGGCCTGTGTTTGTCGAAGCACTCGCATCGCCAACACGCCGACCGCGGGTCCAGGCACCAGAATGGCGAACGCCCAACCCCATCCAGCCCGTTGTTCCACGAACGGCACCAGAAAAATCGTAAAGACGGTAAGGATGAATCCCAGTGCGAGCTGAACGGTTAACGCGGTGCCGACGTAGCGTTGGTCAGCGACCTCGGTAACGATGGTCGAGAACTGAGCCGAGTCGGCCACTACCCAGAAGCCCCAGAACAGGCCGGCAATGACCGCCATGGCTGGTTGGTCGACCAGAAAGCCGATGAACGCAGCCACCGCACCGGATGCGGCCATGGCCAGCCCAGCCGCAGTAGTTCGACCGAAGCGGTCTGAGATGAGGCCGCCAACCACCGAGCCACCAGCTCCTGCGCCGATGATGGCGAAGGTCGCCAACGCTGCCCGTTCCGGGTCTTCGATGGTGGAAGCCATAAACACCCCAATCCAGGCCCACATGGCATACAACTCCCACATATGACCGAAGTAGCCAAGGCTGGCCAGCATGACCCGTCGGTCGCCTAAGACGGCCCCGACCTGCCGGACGCTGAACTGCGCCGCCGGAAAGCTATGGGGCCCATCCCGGGCAACGAACTCGGCAACACCACCGCCGACCACAGTGGCCAGCGAAGTGATGATGATGACCACCTGCCAGTCGGGGCTGCCGAACGATCTGATTAGGTGGGGAATTGCGGACCCAACGGTGAGCGCCCCAACCATGACACCCAAGGCAAGGCCTCGGCCGGCAATGAACCATGCCGACATGGCCTTCAGGGCGGGAGGGTAGACCCCGGCCAGGAAGACCCCGACCAGGAAACGGCCGGTGAGGGCGAGTGCGAATCCTGGGGCGAGAAGTAGCAGCGCATTGGCTGCGGCTGCACCAAGCGAGCCGAAGAGAATGAGACGGCGGGGAGGAATCCGGTCGGCAAGGCTGAAGATGGCCGACACGAGAGCTCCGGCTACGAAACCGATCTGCACTGCGATCGCCAGGAAGCTGGATTGATTGGTCGACAGCGTCAGCTCGTCCCGCAGTTGCGGTAGGACCGCAGCCGTTGAGAACCACGTGGTCATGGCCAGCACCATCGCTCCAGCCAGGATGGTCAGCTGGCGCCAACGAGCTCCGTCGACCTCGGGATGGGTGGCTGTCATCGGTGCTCACACTGCCAGAGGATCTGCCGATCGGCTATCTGATCTAGCGGTGCCATCGCCGCCACGCCAAACTGGGCCCGTAGCCTGAGAATTCTTACGTCAGTTCCATCCCCCGAAAGAGTCGAATGTCGAACGAAACGCCAGCCGAGATCGAAGCCCTGACCAACGCCTTCGTCGATGAGAACTGGGACCCGGAAATCACGGTGCAGGAATGGTGGGCCCGCCTGGCCGCCAACCGGTTGATCAGTACTGCTCTGCCGGTCGAGGCTGGTGGGCGAGGCTGGTCCGGTGCCCAGGCAACGGCATCAAACAAGGTGCTGGCCGATCGGCGCGTTGTCGGACCACCTACCGGTCTCGGCATGCTGCTCGCAGCGCCGACCATCGCTCACCACGGAACACCGGATCAGATTGCCCGGTGGGTCCCGAAGATCCTCGATGGCACCGAGTCCTGGTGCCAGTTGTTCTCCGAGCCCGGTTCCGGTTCTGACCTGGCCGGTCTCCAGACTAAAGCGGTCGAGGACGGCGACGAGTGGATCATTACCGGACAGAAGGTGTGGACCTCGATGGGTGCCGAGGCCGACTGGGGCATGTTGATCGCCAGAACCGACCCCGAGCTGCCGAAGCATCAGGGCATCACCTACTTCGGATTTCCCATGGACCAGCCGGGCGTCGACGTGCGGCCGCTGACAGAAATGACCGGCCGGGCCTTGTTCAACGAGGTGTTCATCGAGGAAGCCAGGGTTCACAAGGACAACATCATTGGTGAGCGCGGCGGCGGTTGGAGGGTTGCCAATGCCACACTCATGTTCGAACGGGCCGGTATCGGTGGCGGTCATGGCGGCGGCTATGGCAGCGCCTCGCCGGGCAAGATCGTCGGCCACCTGGACCGTCCGGTCGGGAGCTTTTTGGGTAAGCGAGGCTCCATCTCGGTGGGCGCCGTTGGTCGCCGGGTGCTCGGGCTGTTCAGTGAAGAGGCCGAGGCACGGGGCAAGGCCGACGATCCGGTCTTCCGCGACAAGCTGACCCAACTGCACATCCTTCACCGCATCGCCAGCATGACTGTCAAGCGTCACGCCGCCGAGCGTCGAAGTGGGAGAAAGAACACCGGCCTCGGTGCAGGGGTCGAGGGCAACCTGGCCAAGCTTTTGAACACCCAACAGATCGAACTGGCCCGGGATCTGACCGGCGACGTGCTCGGGCCCGATGCCATGGTCATGGGTCACGAGGCCGCCACCGACGGCCTACTTCAGGAGCTTGTGCTGTTCTCGCCGGCACCTCCGATCTACGGCGGCACCGATGAGATTCAGCGGAACGTCATCGGCGAACGAGGGCTTGGGCTTCCCAAAGAGCCGGGGCCGGCCAAGGACACTCCCTTCACCGAGTTGGCCCGTTAGGCGTTCTCGATCCGGGCCTGCAGTTTGCGCATGCCTCGCAGCCACTTCTCGGGCTCCTTGGTCTTGAACTCCATCCAGCCTTGAGCGATCTCGTCGGTAAGGATGAGGAACCGCTCTTCGGCAAATGCATCGGTGACCTGCTGTGCTACTTCGTCGACTTCTTTGAGAGGGCCAGCCGCCGAGCGAGCCCATTCGCTGTCGGCCGCGTTGCCCAGCATTGGTGTTCGGACGCCGAGTGGGGCCAGCAGGTAGGTGCGGATTCCCTTGTCGTGATAGGTGATTGACATCCACTCGGCCAGGCCGACGACGGCATGCTTGCTGGTGGCGTAGGGCGCATTGCCGTGGCTGGTGAGAATTCCGGCCATCGATGCGGTGTGTTGAATGTGGCCTTCGCCTCGGGCCAACATGCCGGGAAGAACGGCCCGGATCGCATAGACGTGGCTCATCACGTTGATGTCCCACTGTCGCTGCCATTCCTCGATGGGGGTGGTGAGCGGGTCACCGCCTGATGCAATACCGGCGTTGTTGCAAAGCACATCGATCGGCCCGTGTTCGGCCTCTACTCGTTCGAACATCGATGTGACTTCGGCCTCGAGGCCAACATCAACAGCCTCGGCCTGGCCGCCGATGGCGCTCGCCACCGCTGTCGCGTTGTCGCCCGCACGGTCGACGACGACCACATGGCGGGCCCCGTCGGCGGCGAAACGCTCACACAGCGCTTTCCCGATCCCGCTGCCGCCACCTGTCACTACACAAAGTCGGTCTTGGACCTGCATGCTGATTCCCCTTTAGCTGGACCAGCCCTTCGCACGATGTCGGTCATGTTGGCTGGGTCCACAGGAGTAGCATGTCGCCCGTGCCGTACGCACTTGCCGTCGACCTAGGAACTACCTATACCGCTGCTGCCATTGCTGACGCCAGTGGTGTGCGCATGGTCGAGCTGGCCCATGACCGGGCTGCAGTGCGCTCGGTCGTGTCACCTTCGACCACCGGCTTGTTGGTTGGTGAAGAGGCCCTGAGCGTGGCGGCCGCCACACCGTGGAAGGTGGTGCGCGAGTTCAAACGTCGTTTCGGCGACCCGACGCCCTTCATCGTCGAAGAGG
>CALHBU010000316.1 GCA_937930655.1 uncultured Acidimicrobiales bacterium
CGTTGATCCGATAACCGACACCGCGCACCGTTTCGATGGGATCCGAAGCGCCCGGTAGCTCAAGCTTGCGCCGGAGATTGGCAATATGGACGTCGACGACGTTGGAGAGGCCGTCGTAGTTGGCGTCCCACACATGCTCGAGGAGATCCTCCCGTCGGCACACCTCATCGGGATGACGCAGCAGATACTCAAGCAAACTGAACTCGCGTGCCGTGAGCGGCACCATGATCGAGCCTCGCCACACGGTGTGAGCTGCTGGATCGAGCGTCACGCCAGCTGCTTCCAGAATGGGCGATGCGGTGTCGGCCGGCCGCCGTAACAGCGCCCGCACTCTCGCCGCCAGTTCGGGGTAGGCGAACGGCTTGGTGAGATAGTCATCGGCTCCAGCATCGAGACCCGCCACTTTGTCCGACAAGCCGTCTCTCGCCGTCAACATCAGTATGGGGGTTGACGAACCTCCAGCTCGTACCGATCGGCATAACTCGACACCATCCCCGTCCGGAAGCCCAAGGTCGAGCACAACGAGATCGTACTGGTTGAGGCCTAGCGACTCGCTGGCGGCAGCTACGGATGTGGCGTGATCGACGGCGTGGCCCTCCTCGGCAAGACCGCGTACCAGGACCTTTCCCAGTGACGCATCGTCCTCGACCAACAGCAATCGCACGACCCCAGTGTCCCAGAAGTCACATGAAGAAGCGATGAAGACGAGCTTCATGATCGATTCACCCTCACCCAGTCAAAGTGAGTTCATGGCCGGGACCTTCATTGATCGAGATCCACAACGAGCGTCAGCAGCTCACCTTCTTCGTCGAACGACGATGAGCGTTCACCAGGATCGGGTGAACCAACTGGCTGACCGGTCATGGAGCGACGCTGTCGACACAATTCTGAGCCAGGGTTCTGATGGTGCCTCTGCCCCGGTGAGCGACGAGTGGACCGACACGTCGAATTGGTGGATCAACAAGATGACGGCTCCGGACACCGGTCTGCAGGATCGGATGGCGTGGTTCTGGCACGGTCTGCTCACCACCAACGCTTGGAAGGTGAACGGAAGCGAACTCGTTGGCCAGCAACTGCAGCTGATTCGAGACAACGCTCTCGGGAACTTCCGCACCTTGCTGCATCTGGTTGTCGGTTCCGGGGCGATGCTCGAATACCTAGACGCGTCAGGTTCGGTGGCGTCGAATCCGAACGAGAACCTGGCACGAGAGCTTATGGAGCTCTTCACCATTGGCCGCGAGAACTACACCCAGGAAGACGTCAGAGCTGCGGCCCGGGCACTCGCCGGGTGGGTGGTCGAGGACGGAGTAGTGGAGTTCCGACGGGAGAATGCCTTCATCGCTCCGATCATCTTCCTCGGTAAGCAGGACGACTGGGATACCGAGAAGGTGATCGATCGGCTCTGTGACCATCCGGCGACCGCCGCCCGCATCTCGTCTCGTCTTTGGCGCCACTTGGTCGGCACCGAACTTGACCAGCCGTCGGCCGAAGAGCTCGGCGACTTCTGGGTAGGTGTCGATCTTGAGATCGTTCCTCTTCTCGAACGCATTCTCACTTCAAGCCAATTCGAAACCTCAAGACTGAACAAACCAAGAAGCGGCCTCGAGTGGTACTGCTCGCTGTTTGCGATCCTGGGGCTGGACGAGCATCACACCTGGCAACTGGAGAATCTGGGCCAGATGCCGTACCTCCCTCCGAACGTGGCCGGCTGGCCTGACGACCTGCGCTGGCTCTCTCCCGGATCGCTTCTCGGCCGAGCTGCGGTGACCCACTCGGTTGGCCTTGAAGATGCGGTCGGGACCGATCCCATCACCGTTGATCAACTTCTCGACCGTTGCAACCTCCACGCCGTGTCGGAAAGCACGCGTGCTGCATTGGAGTCCATACGTCCAACCGACGAGCTCTACGCCGACGCGGTCACCTCCACTCGGTGGCGGTTGGCGCTCACCTGTCCCGAATTCAACATCGCCTGAGCTGAGAACCACATGTCTGAACAACTGCACCCACAGCGTCCATCCATCACACCATTCTCGAGCAAGAACCTGGCTCGACCGGTCCTTAGCCGGCGTCGATTCATCGAACACCTCTTGGCCGCAGGCGCGGTGACCGCAGGCGGCGGCCTTTTGGCAGCCTGCAGCCGCCCGGCCGGCAGCAGTTCTCTTGGCACCAACACCACGGCTGGCACATCGGTCGCCGCTGCTCAGGGGAACGTGCTACCGGGAGCGGTCGAAGGTCGGGTGCTGGTCATTGTCGACCTGCTCGGCGGAAACGACGGTCTCTCCACTCTCATCCCGGCCGGCGACCCGAACTACTACGACCTTCGACCAAACCTTGCTGTTCCCGACGGAGATGTGTTGGCGCTCGACGATGAGGTCGGACTTCACCCGGCATTGGCTGCACTCCACGCCAGGGGCATCACCACGGTCGAGGGAGTCGGACCTCTCGACGGTGATCTGTCGCACTTCGCCATGACCGAGCGGTGGCAACGGGGTGATGTTCGGGGAAAGGCCAACCAGCGCACCGGGTTCCTCGGCCGGCTCACCGACGCTCTGGATGATGGATCTCCCCTCGTTGGGGTGTCACTCGGCGGGCCAACCCCTCACCTGACAAACGAGGCCGCGACCACCATGTCATTGGGCAGCGCCAACGATCTCTGGTTCTTGGAACCGACTGATTGGTCGAACGCCATTGCCTATCAAGACGGTCTGGCCGCTTTCGACGGCGAAGACGACCTGTTGGCCGCCATGGTGACGTCGTCCTACGGCCAGCTTTCCGAGCTGGCGGCCGAGATTGCCGCCACTGGAGGAGGCTCCGAAATTGATTGGGAGCTTCCAATGATCCAGAACGGCGGCCAGTTGGGGCAACAGCTCCATCTAGCCGCCGACCTCGTAGCCGCCGATGTCGGGGTCAAAGTGATCTACACCAGCACCGGGGACTTTGATACCCACAGTGGCCACCAATGGCAGCAGGAGGCCAACCTGGCTGCGGTCGATGCAGCGGTAGATGGTTTCCTGAACAGAGCCGACGATTTCGGCTTTGCCGATCAGGTGTTGGTGGCAACGGTGAGTGAATTCGGACGCCGGGTTGAGGAAAATGGGAACGGGCTCGACCACGGTTCGGCCTCGACCATGCTCCTGGCCGGTCCCGTCGAGAACGCAAGGCTTGGTGAGCGGTCGCCGCTCGATGCTCTCGATGACGACGGCAACCTCCAGGTCAACATCGGTTTCGACCGCTATCTGGCAAGCCTGGCCGAGGAATGGCTGGGGGTCGAGGCCGCATCGGTGCTTCCCGACAGTCCCGAACCACTCGGCATCTTCTAACCGGAACAAGCGATCCGGAACAAGCGATTTGGGCCCTTCCCTCCGACCAGTGCTGACATTCTTCGCGAAAATTTCTCAACAGCTGTCGAATCTCACCGAGCCCGTTCGTTGTCTGGGTACAGCGGGGCAAGAGATGCCCTGCACAACGCAAAGGTGAATGACATGCCCAACTATCTTCTGACGTTCCACGGCGACATCGCTCCAATGCCCGATGATCCGGCTCAGGCCGAAGCCCAGATGCAGCAGTGGGGTGCGTGGTACGGCTCCATGGGCGAAGCAGTCGTCGACGGCGGCGCCCCCTTCTCTCACTCCGCAGCAATCGGTCCCGACGGATCTGACACCGCCGCTCCGGCATCCATAACCGGCTACACCGTGGTCAAAGCCGACGACATCGAAGGGGCCAAGGCATTGGCCCAGGGCTGCCCGGTTCTCCAGTACGGGCACTCGGTGCAGATCTCCGAAACCATCGATATGTCATGACCCTCTTCGGGCGTCGCTCATGGGCTCCCTGAAGCCATGAGCGACGCCAGAACGAGGTTTGCTCCTTACTCGATGCCATCATCCATTGATGGCAACACTGCAAGAGGTCGGCGAACAGGATGGGTGGCGCTGCTGGCTCTGCGATGAGTCGGTAGACCCCGAGCGGTCGGTCAACGACGACCGAGGACCCAGCGTCGATAGCCGCACCACCACCAAGAAGGCCAAGAAGAGTAAGAGCAAGGAAGCCGTCACTCCTCGACTGGCTCATCGGACCTGCAACACCGGGCGGGGCAACACTGAAGCCGTCGTGCCATGGGCGCCTGAGCTCTTCGTGATCGACCCGGTGCCGATCATCCCTGCGGCCGAACGCCTGGCCCAGAAGGGTGGCCGGGAGATCATGTGTCGCTGCCCTGCTGAGGATGATGCCGCCGCGGCGGCTGCCTGGATCCTCGACCGCCTCGGTCGACTCGAACCGACTCTCGAGTTGGAGTCCGAGATTCAGGAAGGCGGCGGCCAGTATCTGGTCATCCTGATGGCGTGAGGCGCTTCAGTCGCCGGACCTAGGACTCACTCAAAGCGCAGTGACGACAAGCAGCACCGAGCCGGAACTCAGCCGACCCACTGCCCCCCGGGTGGGGTGCCCAAGAACGGGCGCGTCAAAACCACGACTCTTGCCGATCGCACCATTCGCCCAGCTTCCGGGACAGCTCAGGGGCTACGGGTGTGGAGTTGGCCGGTTGATGGGTCTCGATAGACGACCCAACCAACCTGGTGAATCAACGTGTGAGTCGTTCGCTCCGCTCACTTACCAAGTTGCTCGCTGACGCTCACAACTTGCGGGCAAGATGCGAACTCGCCGGCCGGTCGCAGTGCTGGAACTGGCAGTGCTGGTCGCGGATCTGGACAGCCCGTCGGAGCGGGACCGGAATCTCATGCGTCGGCCGACCAACGTCGAGGACCTGCGATGGACCGTCGACGATGACCCGCCGGTAGGAGGCGTCACACAGCAGTTGGCTCAGGACCGGTTTGGAGATCGGCGAACCCGAAGCAAACTCCGAACGGATAGCAGCAATCGCTGTGGGGTCTTGGTCTTCGAGGGTGGCCAGGTCGACGACGACGTCGACGTTGGTACGGGTGCCTTGCTGGCTACCGGTGGGAAC
>CALHBU010000317.1 GCA_937930655.1 uncultured Acidimicrobiales bacterium
GTCTCCCTCGACCGCCAGCCACGAGAGGTGGGCGCTACGGCCCAGCAGGACGTACTCGGCCACCGTCATGCCAGGAGGCAGGAGCGGCGACTGGGGTAGGTAGGCGATGGCCTGAGCTCTGCTTCGGCCGGTGCGAGTCCGGCCGTCGATCTCGATGGTGCCGCTGGAGTCGACCAACCCCACGATGGCCTTGAGCAGACTGGACTTACCGGCGCCGTTGGCCCCAACGAGACCTAGCCACTGCCCCGGTTTCAGCGAGAAAGACACGGTGCTGATCACCGGACACGGTCCGTAGCGAACCTCCACGTCGTCCAGTCGCAGCATCAGACCAGTTCCTTTCGGCTGGTCCACAGGACCAGCCCGAAGAACGGGGCGCCGATGAAGGCGGTGACAACACCGATGGGAAGCTCGGCCGGACTCGCCACCGTGCGGGCCGCGACATCGGCCAGCACCACAAAGCCGGCGCCGAGTAGTCCCGAGAGCGGGACCACAATGCGGTAGCTCGAACCCACCAGGAGGCGAACGAGGTGAGGAATGACCAGTCCGACGAAGGCAATGATGCCGCTGACGGCAACGGCGGCCGCGGTCAGCAACGAGGAGGCAAGAATGACCGTCCATCTGAGCCGTCGGGTGTTGACGCCGAGCGCTTCGGCTTCATCCTCGCCAAGGCGCATGATGTCCAGCTGCCGGCGGGAGGCCATGAGGACCAGACCACAGAGCAGCACATAGGGGCCAAGCAACCCGACCTCAGACCAACCGGCGGTGACCAGCCGTCCGAAGACCCAGGCGTAGACCTCTCGGAGTGAGTCAGAATTCTGCTGCATGATGTAGGTCTGAATGGCGGTGAAGAACGAGGCGACGGCAACGCCGGCCAAGAGCAACACCGAGGTTGATCGTCCGGCTGATCGACCCAGGGCGGTGGCCAATCCGACCGCTACCAGAGCGCCGACGAAAGCGAAGAGGGCGATGGAGTCAATCGGACCGAAGCCGTAGCGAAGGTCGTAGCCGATGGCGATGGTGGCACCGAGGCCAGCACCGGCTGCCACGCCAAGCAGAAATGGAGCAGCCAGCGGATTGCGGAACACACCCTGGTAACCGGCGCCCGACATCGCCAACGACGAGCCGACCAGGCCGCCGAGCACAACCCGGGGAATTCGCCACTGCCACAGGATGATCGACTGCCGTTCGTCGAGGCCGGAGTCAATGTTGACCAGCGGCAACCGGTCGAGAAGCTCGATCAGCACGGCCCGCAACGAAATGTCAGCCGGGCCAACGGCCGCCCCGATGAGGGCGGCCAGGAAAACGAACCCGAGGCTGCTGAACAGCGCCAGTCGAGACAGACGAAAGGCCCGAACGGCGACCGATCCGTCTGTCTCCGGCGTTGTCAGCAGCCCCGCGAGCGTCATGAAGAAACCAGTTGAGTTTCCAGCACGTCGCTGATGATTTGAAGGAAGTCCACAACCCGTGGTCCCCAGCGAGAAGCGATGTCGGCGTCGACCTGCACGACGGCACCATTCTGCACTGCGCTCAGCACGTCCCATCCGGCACGAGCGGCCACGTCTTCGGTGGTGTAACCAACCTGATCGGTGATCACGATGATCTGAGGATCGGCCTCGATCAGGTACTCGGCCGACAGCTGGGGGAAGCCAAAGGACTCGTTGTCAGGGTCGGCCGCATCGGCCACATTCTCAACACCCAGAAGCGAGTAAAGCTGACCGATGAAGCTATTCGACGTGGCGCTGAAGAAGGTGTCGTCGAGCTCGTGGTAGACCCGAATCGGCGTCTCGGAGATCGGAGCGGCGGCCACGATCTCGTCGATGCCTTCCCGAATCTCGGCGTTGACGGCTGCCGCGCCGTCTTCCTGACCGGTGGCGATGCCGAGATCGGCGATTTGTGAGTACACGTCGTCAAGCGATGCGGCGGCGGGGAGCACCATGGTGTCGATACCCAATTGCTCGAGACCGGCCTCAAGATCGCCAGGGTCGAACGAGATCACAACCAGGGTGGGGTCCTCGCCGGCAATGGCCTCGAGATTTGGCTCAAACGCCGACAGGTCGGTGGTCGGAACATCGGCCGGATAGTTCGAGAACGAGTCGGCTGCGACCACCAGGTCGCCGGCGCCGATGGCAAAGAGCATCTCGGTGGCGGTAGCCGACAGCGAGACAATCCTCATCTCACCGGAGTCGTCGCCGTCTTCCATCGATTCCTCATCGGCGTCAGACTCATCGGAGTCGGCGTCAGACTCGTCGTCTTCGATGATGACTTCGGCCTCGGGGCCCTCGAGATCGCCGGTTATGGCTGGCGTGTTGCTGTCGCCCCCGCAAGCGGCGGCGAGCAGGCTGATGGCTGCCAGAAGGCCGAGTAGCGGGCGCCACCGGTGCTGGGTCGTGTGGTTGGTATCGGTTGTTTTCATTTCGAATCTCCTTTGGGCCCGGAGGTTCGAAATGAGGCAGGAGATCCCTGCACCCACTGGTCCTTCCTCCGAGGACACTGCATGGTTAACCACATCAATCAGGCGACCTGACTCGTGCCATTCCTGGGGAAAGACACATCACAGTTGCGGGACAGTGCCGGAATCTCACCGGACTTCGCTGACGAACGGGGTGCGATGGATGTCTCTCCATCGCGTTTGCGACTGTACTCCGGCTCGGCCGCCTAACAACAACGGCCTAACTTGGCCCGGCCCCGGTAGCCCCCGGCAAACTGGCAGCTCCCAGCCGGTTACACCCCACTCTCAGCTGCCAGTTTCGTGGAGAAGCGGTTCGGCTCGACAGGCGGCCGCAGTTAGCCTGCGGAATATGACTGCGACCCAGGTGTCCGAGATCTTCGATCCCGAGCTGTGGGACGACGTCCCCGGCCACGAGTTCACCGACATCACCTATCACCGAGCCAAGAACGTGGCGTGCGTCCGCATCGCCTTCAACCGCCCTGACATCCGCAATGCCTTTCGGCCCCACACCGTCGATGAGCTCTACGCCGCCCTGGACCACGCCCGCCAGGCAACAGACATCGGCTGCATTCTGCTCACCGGCAATGGGCCGTCGTCGAAGGATGGTGGGTGGGCCTTCTGCTCCGGCGGCGATCAGCGGATACGGGGCAAGGACGGCTACAAGTACGCCGACGCCGAGACCGCCGACTCGATCCAGCCCGGCCGAGCCGGACGCCTGCACATCCTCGAAGTCCAGCGCCTCATTCGCTTCATGCCAAAGCCGGTGATCTGCGTGGTTCCGGGCTGGGCGGTTGGCGGTGGTCATAGCCTCCACACCACCTGCGACCTCACCCTGGCCAGCGCCGAGCATGCCCAGTTCAAGCAAACCGACACCGATGTCGCCAGCTTCGATGGTGGCTTCGGGTCGGCCAACCTGGCCCGCCAGGTCGGCCAGAAGATCGCACGTGAGATCTTCTTCCTCGGTCGCACCTACACCGCCGAGCAGGCGTTCCAGCAGGGCGTGGTAAACGAGGTGGTGCCCCATGCCGAACTCGAGAACACAGCCCTTCAGTGGGCCAAAGAGATCTGCGGCAAGAGCCCCACTGCCAACCGCATGGCCAAGTACGCCCTCAACCTGATCGACGACGGGCTTATCGGCCAGCAGGTGTTTGCAGGCGAAGCCACCCGGCTGGCCTACATGACCGACGAGGCAGAAGAAGGGCGCGACGCCTTCCTGGAGAAGCGCGACCCCGACTGGTCCGCCTTCCCCTACCACTATTAGAAGGCTCGGCTATCGCCTCTCGGCTTCGCCATCCTGCTCCCGCAATCAATTGGTTCAGATCTGGGGCTATAGCGGGGTCAGCCAGCGGGACGACAACTCGTGATCGCCACCCAATAGTTGCTCAACGACCTCGCCGATTCGGCTGGTCACCGCCCGCTCGGCCAGCTTCCGGCCATCGAGTTCGCCGAGAGGAAGAACCGGGTTGGTGGTCGAGCACAGAAACAACTCATCGGCGGTCTCCACCTCATCCCAGTCGATGCCCCGTACCAGCAGCTTGCACCCCACAAGGCCGGCAACGTCGAGAACCATCCGACGGGTGATGCCATCGAGAACAACATCGAGCGGCGGCACGAGGATGTCTTCTCCTCTGACGACAAAGAGACTTTGGCTCACCGCTTCAGCCAGCTCGCCGGTGGGTAGACGCAGGATGATCTCGTCGAACCCCTCGGCTTTGGCCGCCATCTTCTGGCGGATGCCATAGGTATAGGCGGCCGCCACCTTAAGACTGGGCGGGAGGACTTCCGGTGGCATCTTGGGGCCGGCTGCGCTGCAGGCCCGCACCGGTTGGGCGGTCGATGGCATGGTCATGTCGGCGGTCAGCGCCGCCACCGACAACTGGGGAACCACGGTGTCGGGCAGGGTGCTGGCCGGTTTGGTGTGCCAGGCCGCGACCAGCTTCACCAGGTTGGTTCCGGGGTTGGCCTGCACCGTCTGGGCGACCGCGTCCTCCAGTTCGGCGACACCAACAGCAGGCTCCATGCCCATCAAATCCATCGAGCGATCGAATCGGGCAACATGTTCTCGGAGGCCGACGGCCGACGGTCCCCCACTGGTTTCTTGGACCCGGAGCACGTCGAACACCGTCGAGCCTCGTTGGACGGCGTGCGACAGAACGTGCACCGTCGCTTCCTGATGGGGCACCAGGACACCATCGACCCAGATCACTCCGTCGTCAGCGCTGCTCACTCTGAGGACCCTAGCCGCCGACTCAGCCGGTAGATTCCGGCTATGGCCCGTTCCCGATCCAACCGTGGCTGAGGTCGTAGCGCTCGCCCTGCCAGGCGGGCCCACCTTCATCCAAGCAGTACGAGATGTCTGGGCTGCGGGCGACGCCATCTTTCCCATCGATCCCCGCCTCCCAAAGGCCGAGCTCGACCGAGCCATGGCTGTCGTTGCACCATCGGCGGTCATCGAAGCCGACGGCCAGCGCCGGACGTGCGCAGGTGGTCAGCCAACCGAGCCGGGCGACGCGGCGGTAGTCACAACCAGCGGCACCACCGGCGAGCCCAAAGGGGTGGTGCTCACCCATGCCGCCATGCGAGCGTCAGCCCTGGCCACAGGCGCCGCACTGGAGGTCGATCCGACCACCGACACCTGGCTCGGTTGCCTTCCGCTGGCTCATATCGGTGGCTTATCGGTGGCGACGCGGGCCATCATCACCGACACTCCCCTGATTCTTCAGCCCGGATTCGATCCGGTCGCCGTAGGCGAAGCAGTTGAGGCGGGAGCCACCCTCGCCTCGTTCGTCACCAGAGCTCTCGTTCAGATCGACCCGGCCAAGTTCCGCAAGATTCTGCTGGGCGGCGCCGCCCCGCCCCCTAACCGACCAGCCAACGTGCTCGCCACGTACGGCCTAACCGAGACCAGCTCCGGTTGTGTCTACGAACGGGAGCCCCTTCAGGGGGTAGAGCTGGCCTTCGATGCCGACGACCAGCTCCTGGTCCGTGCGCCAATGCTGCTGCGGACCTACCGCAGTGCCAGTGGGCCGATGCTGGAGACCGACCCCAAGGACGCCGACGGCTGGTTTGCAACCGGCGATCTCGGCGGCCTCGATGACACGGGCCAGCTCTACATCGATGGCCGCAAGTCCGAGGTCATCATCACCGGCGGAGAGAAGGTATGGCCGGCTCGGGGGGAGGATGTCCTACGAGCCCAGCCCGGGGTGAACGACGTTGCCTTGGTGGGCAGACCTCATCCTGAGTGGGGTCACGAGGTTGTGGCGCTGGTTGTGTCTGCTGATGATGGTCCGAACCTGGACCAGCTCCGGGCGGCAAGCCAGGCCGAACTTCCGGTGTGGTACGCCCCACGGCGGGTTGAAATGGTGGAGAGCCTCCCCCGCACCTCTATGGGCAAGCTCCAGCGGACCAAGCTGCCGGGCTGATCTAGCTGGCCAAGAGGTCCGCAGCGTTCTCACGGAGTTCAGGTTTCTGGACTTTGCCTGACGCCGTCATGGGGAGTTCGTCAACGAAACGAACGAAGCGTGGCACCTTGTAGTTGGCCATCTGCTCCCGACACCACGCAATCACGTCGGCTTCAGTCGGTGATGAGCCGGGAGCCGGAATAACAAAGGCCGCGCCGACCTCACCCATCCGTTCGTCGGGAATTCCGATCACGGCGACCAGCCCGATGTCGGGGTGCTCGATCATCATCCGTTCGATCTCGGCCGGGTAGGCGTTGAAGCCGCCCATGATGAACATGTCCTTCTTTCGATCGGTGATGTCGATATAGCCATCGGCATCCATAACCGCGATATCGCCGGTCTTGAGCCAACCGTCAGGGGTGATGGTCTCGGCCGTCTTCTCCGGATCGTCGAGGTAGCCGGGGGTCACCTGATAGCCACGGACCCACAGCTCACCCTCGGCCCCGGTGGCAACGTCGACACCGTCGTCGTCGACCACCCGCAGTTCGATGTCGGGTCCGGCCCGGCCCGACGTGCCAGCGATGGTCTCGGGCGGATCCTCAGGACGGCAAAAGGACGCCAACCCCGATGTCTCGGTCATGCCGTAGGCGGTGATGACGGTGTCGAAGCCAAGCCGCTCCCGCATGGCCAGGACCATCTCGACCGGGATGGTCGCCGCACCGGTCATGCAGCCGCGCAACGACGAAAGGTCGAACGACTCCAAGTCGGGATGGTTCAGGAGTGATTGGAAGAGCGCCGGTGGGCCGGGGAACACCGCTATCCGCTCACGTTGAATCAGTTCGAGCACCGAGGTGGCGTCGAAGATGTCGACCGGCACATTGGCCGCTCCCTTGACCAGTCCCATGATGATGCCGCAGTTGTATCCGAAAGCATGAAAGTAGGGATTCACCAGCAGATAGGGATCGCCCTGGGTCAGCCCCAGGCCGGTGATGCACGGGTTGAAGGCCCGGATGATTGCACTGCCCCGTACCTGAACACCTTTAGGAAGGCCAGTAGTGCCGGAGGTGAACATGACGACGTTGATGTCATCGATACCAACGGCAGCCGACCGACGTTCGATCTCGGCCTGGTGGGCGACGGCCTCGCCGTCGGCCATGAAGGTGTCGAAACCGCCGTCGGCCATGTCGATGATGTCAACCAAATCCGGCACGTCGAGGCCATCCAGGGCAGCCACGTAGTCGGTGTCGAGGAAGCCGTTGGCCACGAACAACATCTTGACCTTGGCTGCCTTTAAGACGTACGCCGCCTCCGGCCCCTTGAATCGAGTGTTGACCGGTACCAGCACGCCGCCCGCTCGGGAGACGGCCAAGGCCGCCACGATCCACTCCCACCGGTTCGGCGCCCAGACCGACACCGCGTCGCCGGGAGCAATGCCACGCTCGACCATGGCTCGAGCCGCCTGATCGACCAGTCGTCCGAGTTCGGTGTAGGTCAGTCTGGTGTCGCCGTCGACGACCGCCTCGGTGTCTCCGTAGGTGGCGACCGACCAGGTAATGAGCTCTGGAATGGTTGCGCTGTCGGTATCCATAGACGAGAAGCTAGCTCTGTCGGCCAATCGCACGAAAAAGACTCAGCTCGTTTCGATGGTCTGTGCGTGAGAAGATGGAGCACGATCTAAGGGGACCCCATGAGCACGCAGTCCATCAGCACTCCTGCAATGAGCAGCCAGCTTCATCCGATCGAAAGCCCGGCCGCCTGGTTCGGTCGGGACCTTCAGAACAGCGACGAGTGGATCGAGACGCTGTCGGCCGCCGAGATCGACGAGCTTCTCGGAGCAGTCGAGCGGGTCACTGCGGCCGGCACCGCCATGCTCGACATGAGCACCGACGACGTCCCGCTCCCCACCCTTGGCCCACGGATGCGGGCTCTAGCCAACGAGTTGGATCAGGGGCGTGGCTTTTGGCTTCTTCGTGGCCTACCTATCGATCAGCTGACCGAGCGTCAGGCGGCCTTTGCCTACTGGACGCTGGGCCTGCATATGGGAACCCCGGTTTCTCAGAACGCACGAGGGCACCTCTTGGGCCATGTCATCGACGAGGGTGGTGATTACAAGGTTGACTCCGGGGTTCGGGGGTATCAGACCCGCCTTCGACTGCCGTATCACACCGACAGTTCGGACATTGTCGGCTTGTTGTGCCTTAAGCCAGCCAGGTCAGGTGGCCTGAGCTCGGTGGCATCGACCACTACCACGTTCAATGAGGTGCTTCGCCGCCGACCCGATCTGGCCCCGATGTTCTTCGACGAGTGGTACTACGACCGTCGCAACGAAGAGCGACCCGGTGAGGACCCGTTCTTTACCACTCCCCTCGCTCACCTCGAGGACGGCCAGCTTTCCATCCGGTACGTCCGGAACTTCCTCGACTCGGCCCAACGCCACGACGCCGTGCCCCGCCGCACCGAGCGTCAGACCGAGTTCCTTGATCTCATCGACGAGATCTCTCATGAGGACGGGGTGGCCCTCCATATGGACTTTCAGCCAGGTGACATTCAGTTCGTCTGCAACTACACGACGTTCCATTCTCGGACCGCCTACGAGGACTTCGACGACCCGGCCGACAAGCGTCATCTGCTGAGACTGTGGCTCACGCTTCCCAATGGTCGACCACTCCCAACCGACTTCGGA
Organism: uncultured Acidimicrobiales bacterium; assembly: GCA_937930655.1. GTDB lineage: Bacteria > Actinomycetota > Acidimicrobiia > Acidimicrobiales > SZUA-35 > JAHECQ01. The sequence continues at coordinate 8,534 of CALHBU010000317.1, forward strand.
CGGGGGAAGCAGGCCGGTCAGTCCGGGAGGGGCGGAATCGCCCCGGTGCCCGCTCTGCAGGAGCCACTGGCCGGAACGTACGCCTGATGGACCTGGTCATAGCCGGCGGCACAGTGGCGACCGCCGGTGGGGCGATCGTCACCGACATCGGCGTTGCCGATGGACGCATCGTCCAACTCGGAGGCCAGATGTCGGCCGCCAACACCATCGACGCTGACGGTCTCTACGTTCTCCCCGGCGGGGTCGATCCCCATGTTCACCTCTCGCCCCCTGTCACCGGTCCCGGCGAACACAGCTGGACCGACGACTTCGAGATCGGATCTCGGGCCGCGTTGGCCGGTGGCGTCACCACCCTTGGCAATATGTCGTTCTCCCGTCAGGGAGAACAGATGATCGAAGGCCTCGAGCGGGACCTGGCCGACGCCGACGCCAACTGCATCGCCGACTACTTCCAGCATCCGGTGCTGCTCACCCCCGACGAAGAGGGCATCGAACAAATCGCCACCCTCAACGCCATGGGGCATCCCAGCATCAAGATCTTCCTGTCGTTCCGACGCTTCGATCGCAACGTCGACGGCTTCCTCACGGCCATGCGAAAAGCGGCCGAGGTGGGATCGGTCATGTTGATCCACTGCGAGGACGCGGCCGCCATGGGCTGCTGTGGACAGATGTTGGACGAAGCTGGTCGCACCGCTCATCGCCACTATCCCGAGAGCCGGCCCGTCGAGGCCGAACGCATCGCCACCGAGCGGGCCGTTGGCTACTGCGAGATCACCGGCGCTCCGAGCTACATCGTGCATCTGTCGAGCGAGGCCGCTCTCCAAGCGTGCCGGAACGCCCGGGCCAGGGACCTCCCGCTCTACGTCGAGACCCGCCCCATCTATCTCCACCTCGAGAAGTCCCGTTTCGACGAGCCCGACGGCGCCAAATACGCCGGCGCTCCTCCTCTTCGGGACGACTCCGACCGCGATGCCCTGTGGGCCGGCATCGCCGACGGGACCGTCAGCACGGTGGCCACCGATCACGCGCCCTGGACACTCGAGCAAAAGACCGATCCGTCACTCACTGCCGCCAACTTGCGGCAAGGCATGGCCGAGCTCGAAACCATCATGCCGATGCTGTGGTCGCTCGGCGTGGCCCCCGGCCGCATGTCGCTCAACCGGTTCGTCGAGGTCACCAGCACCAATCCAGCCAAGCTGTTCGGCATGTATCCCCAGAAGGGCTGCATAGCTCCGGGGTCCGACGCCGACCTGGTCGTCTGGGACCCAAACGAGACCAGAACCATCGACGGCTCGACCATGCATTCCGCAGCTGGCTATTCGCCTTACGACGGCTGGGACGTCACCGGATGGCCCCGGCTCACGCTGAGCCGAGGCGACATCGTTGCCGAGGGCTCAAAGGTCGTCGGCCAGCCGGGCCGAGGCCAGTTGGTCCCCCGCCGGCCGTTTGAGCGGCCGTAGCTAGTCGGCCAGCTGCACGGTGAGAGGGTCGATATCGACCCATTCGTCATCGGAATGGCCGTCCTTGGCCATCACAACGGCGAAGGCGGCCGCAGAATCCACCACGGTGAGTCCGTGGTGCCAGACCCCTCGGCCAATCGTGATGCCAACGCCGGCACCGGCCACGAAGGCTCGTACCGCCGACGGCTCGGGTGCCTGAGCCACGACGATGATCCAGCGAGAGACGTCGAGAGGCAGGAACGTCTGGCTGGAGTGAGGGTGTCGTTCGAGCTTGGAGATCCTCAACGGAAACGACGACGGCTGCACCCTGCTGGTGGAAAGCACTGTCGGTCGTTGACCCGATGAATCGTTGGATGAACCATCAAGCGACAGAGAACCAGTGAAAGTAGCCCGACCTTCATCGGGCGCCTCGATCACGTCACCGAATCCGGCGAACGATTCGGCAGTGAGGGGAACCGCTTGC
>CALHBU010000318.1 GCA_937930655.1 uncultured Acidimicrobiales bacterium
CGTCCGAACATGGCGATCTCCTTGCCTCGGGATGCACCGGCCCTGGCCACTACTCGTTGGACGCCACCGAGCAGCGGGGCCAGCCCCAGCGTGGTTTCGACCAGTCCCAGTCGGGCCGACGAGCCAGCGACGATGAAATCGCAGGCCAGAGCCAGCTCGAAGCCACCGCCGAGGGCCAGCCCATGCACCGACGCAACGGTGGGCAGCGACACCCCTTCCAGCCGATCGAGAACCTCGGCTGCCGGCATCGTTCGACGGTTGTCATCGCTGAACCCGTCGACATCGGCCCCCGCGCAGAAGTGTTTGAGATCACTGTTGAGCAGGATGGCGCGGGCCCCGCCGTCGGCTGCCCCTTCGAAGGCGGCGATCAGGTCCTCGAGGAACGAACCGCCGATGAGGTTGTGCGGGGGTTTCGACATGGTCACCACCGCGACCTCGCCGTCCATGGTGCTCCGGATGATTTCGCTCATTTTGGGTGTCCCTTCGACACCACACTTCTAGTCGAAGGTCTCGGTCAGCGACATCTTCAGCGAACCGTGAAGGACCTTGTCGGCGACGGCTTCCGCCGACCAGTCGCCGGCAAGCCAACCGGCGTAGCTGCGGAACTTGGCCACCACCTGGTCGGTAGACATCGGGTTATCGGTGTCGCCAACCACCCGTTCGACCCGAATCGACCGATCTCCGGCTGCTGTGGTGATTCGCAGCTCGGCGTACCGCTGATCGGGGTCGGTGGCCGATTGCCCGGCCACGGTGAGGAGTTGCTCCAGCCGTCGAAGCTCGGGATCGGCGAGAACTTCGGTGGTGTAGGACTTCGGTCCGAGGTCTCCACCGGTCAGCATGCGGGCGATGCCGTAGGTAAGGCTGAACTGGGCTGCGATGGCGGTGTCCGGGGCCCGATTTCCGCAGTAGGTGATGGCTTCGGGATACACGTCGACATGGAGATCGGTGATGTCTGCCGCCTTCTCACCACCGGCCAGCCATTGGCTGGCGGCTTCAGCGCCGTAGTGGACGTGGCGCACAGCGGCGAAGGGTTTGAGATAGCCCTGGGTGATCAACCACTCGCCGGGAGGGGCCAGTGTTGCGGCCTCTCCCTTGTTGCCGAGAGCCAAAGTGTCGAAGACGTCCAGGGCCCCGACGGGAACTGTTACCCCAGACTCGACGGCGGTGACCAGACCGATAGCTCGCCGGGCCGACTCCGCAACATAGGAATTGCGGATGGTGGCACCCTGAGCGACCGGGAGGTACAGGCTCACGGGTGTCTGACAGGCTGCGGCTTCCACCGCCGACATGACCGTGTCGGCTGGGCAGCCAAGAACGGAGCCGGCGGCGGCAACACCACCAAAGGTGCCCCAGGTGCCATCGACGTGCATGCCGTCGACAATCCGAAGTCGTTCTCCGAGTCGGCCAGCCAGCTCATAGCCCCGCACCAGGGCCACTAGTGCATCGCCGAGGGTGCCGTTGGTAGCGAGGGTGAGGGCGACGGCGACCGGGAAGGAGTGCAGACCGGGGCGGCCGTGGGCTCTGGCCAGTCCCTCGCAGGCTTCGTCCCACGTGGCGGCCATGGCACTCCAGTAGGCAGCGGCCTGAGGTGTCAGGGAGTGGGGTAGGCCTGGTAGGCGGACGGACCCGGCTTCGAATCGGGCCAGGGAGGCTCCCAGCGCCTCGAGTTCGGGCTTGCTCGCCCCTCCGATCATGCAACCGAGGGTGTCGAGCAGCAGACGTCGGGCCGCGAGCTCAACATCCGGTTCCAGCTCTGCGCTATCGGGACTGAAGAGCCATTCGACGACGTTGGCTGTCTCGGCGGTGGGCATCAGCGAAACGTCAGCTGCCGAGTATCTGGTCGCGTAGCTCGGGGTCGGTCAGGAACTGGCGGACGGTGTCGACGATGGCCTGGGTCTGCGATTCGAACTCAACGTTCACCCGGTCGCCGGGTTCGACGTTGCCCAATGAGGTCTTGCGCAACGTGTCCGGAATGAGACTGACGGCGAACTGATTTGTCGCCCTGTCCACCCGTGAAATGGTGAGACTGGCGCCGTCGAGAGCGACGAAGCCCTTCATCAGCAGATAGGGCATGGCTTCGGGCGTTGTCTGGAACCACATGGTGCGGTTTGCTTCGTTGGCTTCGATCCTGGTGACCGCTGCTGCGGTCGAGACATGGCCAGAGACGATGTGGCCCCCGACCTCGTCGCCGAATGTCATAGACCGCTCGATGTTCACCATGTCTCCAACCACAACGTCACCAAGATTGGTCAACTCCAGTGTCTCGGAGATGACATCGAAGGTCACCGTCCCGTTGTCGATGGCAGTCGCTGACAGGCAGGTTCCGTTGTTGGCGACGCTGGCGCCGTGTTGAAGGTCTTTGGCCAGGTCCCCCAGCTCGACAGAGAAGCGACGAATGCCATCGACGTCCTCGATGGCGACCACAGGGCACTGGGCTTGAATGATTCCGGTGAACATTGGAACCAAAGCCTACTTGTCGCGGCCTAGCTGAACTGCAGGCCCTCGTAGTCGTTTTGCGCCACCTCGGTGAGGCGTCGGCCGTACTTGGGGCCGCCACCGTTGTAGAGGTTGTAACGAGTCTTGCCGTACTCGTGGCCCTCGATGTTTGAGTTGTACCCGGTGATCCAGCTCTTGGCCGAACGCAACAGGAACGGCTTGTACATGTCGACCACATGGTCGAACCAGGCCTGCTCGGCCTCGGGGGTGGCCTCCAAGCGGGTGTAGCCCTCCTCCCAGGCGTGCTCCAGCAGCGGGGTGGCCCAGTCGACCGAGGTCTCGACGGCCCGGGGAAAGTTGGTGGCTGCGATTTGAGGGCCAGCCAACATGACCATGTTGGGAAAGCCGGTGACGAACATGCCGAGGTAGGTCACCGGGCCGTCGGCCCACTTGTCACGGAGCTTCTGGCCACCGACTCCTTCGATCTCGATGTGGTCGAAGGCCCCGGTGAATGCATCGAAACCGGTGGCGTAGACGATGAGGTCGAACTCGTACTCGTCGGCTGATGTCCTGATGCCGTTTGGAGTGATGCGTTCGATCGGGGTAGCGGCTGCGTCGACCAGGGTGACGTTGTCTCGGTTGTAGGTCTCGAAATAGTTGGTCTCCAGGGGAACTCGTTGAATGCCAAAGCCGTGGTCTTTGGGGATGAGTTTCTCGGCCAGCTCGGGGTCGTCGACCCGCTGTCGGATTCGTTCCGCGATGTACTCGGAGAACTCTGCGTTGGCGTCTTCGTCCATGAAGATCTCGACGAAGTTCTGCAGCCAGATGCCAAAGCCTGAACCTTCGTAGAGTCGGTCCCACAGCTCCCGTCGCTTCTCAGCTGGCACGTTATAGAAGCCCCGTCGGTCAGGTTCGTGTTCGAACCCTCCAGGGGTTCGAGCGCAGGCGGCGAAGATGTCGTCGTACCGCTCGCGGATCGCAGCCATCTCTGCTTCATCGATGGGCGAGTTGTTGAGCGGAGCAGCCCAGTTCGGGCGGCGTTGGAAGACAGTCAGGTGGCCGGCCTCCTTGGCTACCTCGGGAATGATCTGGATTGAAGTGGCGCCAGTCCCGATGATGGCCACCCGCTTGCCTGCGAGGTCCACCGGATCTTCCGGCCAGTCGAACGGGTGGAAGGACTGCCCGGTGAAGCTGTCCATTCCCTCGATAGTCGGTGTCGTCGGGATCGACAGCAGCCCGAGGGCTGTGACCACCCATCGGGTTGTGAGCCGACGACCATCGGCCAATTCCAGAGTCCAGGTATCGGTGGCTTCGTCGAAGCGCATGGCCTCTACCAGGCAGTTGAACTGCATGTGCTTCTTGAGGTCGAACTTGTCGGCCACGAAGTTCAGGTACTTCAACGTCTCGGGCTGAGGTGAGAAGCGCTCGGTCCAGTGCCATTCGTCCAGCACCTCCTGGCTGAACGAATAGCCGTAGGTGAAGCTCTCGGAGTCGAAGCGAGCTCCGGGGTAGCGATTCTTGAACCAGGTGCCACCCAGGTCGGCGTTGCCGTCCAGCACGGTGGCATTCACGCCGAGATCGACCAGCCGTTTGATCTGATAGATGCCCGCCACCCCGGCACCGATGACGACGACTTCGTAATCGAGTGTTGCTTCAGTCATTGGCTGTTCCTGGACCGACCCGGGCCGACTCGAACTGGTCGAGGCCAAGCTCGGTTCTGACGACCTCGAAGTCGTCTAGGCGGGCACTGGGGTGGGTGGTACCGGTGCCGTCGGCGATGCGAGTCATCATCTCGAAGGCGGCGACGGTGGCTGCGGTATCGATCATGGTGGCCTGGTCGGTGGCCTCGATCAGCTCGGACCGAATCGATGGCAGATCGGTCGATGCTGACGCCGCGGCATCGACGAATCGAGTGAGTAGGTCGGCATGGGGAACTCCGCCACTACCTTCGGTTCCAGTACCTCCATCAGCGATAAGGGACAGGTCGATATCGGTGTCGGTCGCAAGGCCGCTCGCACGGAGCAGGCCGGAATGGGCCGCCGTTCAATAGAAGCACTCTCGGAGCGAGGACAATCGGCCCGCCACCAGCTCGATCTGGCGCCGATCAAGGGTTCCTCGGCTCCAGTCCATATCGGCCATATCCGGCCCGTCCATGTACATGGCGGAGATGAGACGACGATGACTCTCTCTTGAAGACGGGACCGCCGACAGGGCCCTGACCACCGGTGGCACCATTGGAGCCCCGCCGTACTGCCCATCGACGTCGTCCTCGAGATGGACGACCGGGGTCCAATGATGCTTGGCCGGTTTGGCCGGGACGTTGTTGGCTGAACCGGTGGCCTCCCCGGCTTCAGCCGATGGGAGAGCGGCCTGGGGAAGGCCAGCCGCGGCGGCGAAACCATCGATCGACACAATGGTTACCACCACTTCTATGGCCTCTATCCATTGCTGTGGGGTGAGCTCGGCCATCGAGAGGACGTCGGTGTACCACTCCTCGGTGAGCGTCTTGGCGTGCAGGGTGAGCCGGTACACGGCATCGGCGAGGTGGGGTGCCAGGTCGGGATCGCTCGCCCGGCCGTCCACGGTCGATGGCCGGACCCACGGAGGCAGAGGATCGTCATCGGCCAGGGCCGCCCTTGTTGCTCTGGCTATGGCCAGACGTTGTTTGCCGTTGAACCCGGCCCCCGGGCGGCCAAGGCCCTCCCAGGCTGCACTCATGGCGTCGGTGAGGTCGGGACGAACATCGAGCGACTGGTGTGAGTCTTCTAGCAACTGGCTGGCGGTCATGGTCGGAAGCTAGCAAACGGTCACCCGACCAGATATTGCGGTGGTCGACAATCTGCAGTGAGCTTTGAACGTGAGAGACACCAAAGTGCTGATTGTCGGGGGAGGGAGCGTCGGGCTCTCGATGTCGGCCGAACTGGCCCACCACGGTGTCGAGAACGTGGTGATAGAGGAATTGGTCGAGGTGAACCCCCACCCGCGGGCCAACGCGGTGGCCAGTCGGACCATGGAGTACTACCGGCGATGGGGAATTGCCGATGACCTGCTGGCGGCCGGGATTCCGCCGGAGAACCCGGCCGACTACTACTGGCTGAGTGCTCTCGATGGGCGGGAAGTCCACCGGCTCTCTCTCCCCAGTCAGGCTGCGTTGGAGGATCTCCGGCGGGCCACACCGTTTTCGCCGAACGAACGCCTGCATTGGTCGCCCTACATCAAGTGCAATGTCGGCCAGAACGAGGTTGACCAGATTCTCAGAAA
>CALHBU010000319.1 GCA_937930655.1 uncultured Acidimicrobiales bacterium
CGACATCGTCTGTGAGGACTACCTGCTCGATGTCAATGGCGACAACGTTGTCGACCTCCTGCTTCCAGGAGCGGTCGTCGTCTGCACCGCATCCGGTCCGGTCCTGCCCAATGGGCAGTACCAGAACAATGCGAGCATCAGTGGCCAGCCGGTCTTCCCGACCAGCCCCGGTCCTGACTTCGACCCCACCGACCCCAACACCTACCCGACCGACCCGGCCGACTACTCCGACATCGTCGACCCCGACACCGGCCTACCGGTTCTACCCACTGAAGACATCGACCCCAGCCACTACTGGGGCGCAACCTCCAGCATCGAACTGGAGAAACTGGTCAACGGCATCGACGAAGACGAAGCACCGGGCGCTCAGCTCGACAACGGAGACACCGTCACCTGGACCTTCGTGGTCACCAACACCGGAACCGTCCCTCAAACCAACATCACCGTCAGCGACGACGATGCGGCAGTGAGCGTGGATTGTGGAGATGGCACCAACACCATCGCCCTCCTCCTCCCCTCCCAGGTTGTCGAGTGTGAAGCCACGGCAGTGGTTGAGGCCGGCGAGTACGTCAACATTGGTTCAGTCACCGGTCAACCGTCATTCCCCAACACCGACGACCCCGACGTTGACCCCACCGACCCCACAACGTGGTCGACAGATCCCACCGACTACGACCCAATCATCGACCCCGAGACAGGTCTCCCGACCACACCCGACACCGATGACGACCCGTCGCATCACTTCGGCAACGGCCCCGCCATCGAACTGGTCAAAGAGGTCTGTGTCATCGACACCAGCGCAACCTGTGACCCAGACAACGACGACCACTGGGCCGACGAAGCCATCCACCACAACAACGCCACCGAAACGTGGCGCATCACCGTCACCAACCTCGGCAACGTCGTGCTCTCCGATGTTGCGGTAACTGACCCGGCCATCCCAGCCTGTGACACCGCTATCGGCACCCTCGCTATCGGCGAGACCGTTGTGATCACCTGCGACGGAGACCCCGGCGCAGCACCATCGAGCAACACTGCCGGAGTCACCGCCACCGGACCTTCCGGGAAGACCGTCGAGGGTGAAGACACCGCCGACCTCCGACCGCCTCCAGAGTTGAAGGTCGAGAAAGTCGTCGCCGACGACACCCTCGGAGTTGGCGACATCGCCACCTTCACCCTGACCGTCACAAACATTGGCGCCGGTCCGGCCACCATGACCGAGCTGGTCGATCAGCTGCCGGCCGAACTCAACTTCGTTGCCGTCACCACAGCCGGTGCATCCACCAGCTACAACGCGTCGACCAAGACGTTGCTGTGGCAGATCGGTGATCTGGCTGCGGGGGCATCAGCCACCCTGACCTATACCGCTGAGGTGCGAGCCACCAGCGGCAGTCTGACCAACACGGCCATCGTGTCATCGGCCGAGCTGGAAGAGACCGCCACCCTGGAGGACAACACCGATACTGCGGTCATCAGCGTGACTTCCCCCACTCGCATCGCTTTCACTGGTGCCAGTTCCAAGGTCATGGTTGGTATCTCGACGCTGCTCCTGGCCGCCGGCTTCGGTCTGCTGTTCGTTGCCCGCCGACGGAAGTTCACCGCCTGATCAGTCGACTAGCCGACCCTCAACGTCGATGACGGTTCCCCTCGGGGTTCCGCTCGACGGGGGTCGGACGGTCGTGAAAAGTTCGTCGATCAAGGGAATGCCGGTTGCTCCGGCTTCCCGCTGAGCTGCTGACCGTTCGGCCATCCTGACCGCCCGTTGTTGGCGTTTGGCATGACGACCCTCCGTCCTGGCCGACGACACCACAAACCAGCCGATCACAGCTGTCCACAGACCGGCGCCCCCCGATGACAGCTGCCAAAGGCCCAGCCCGACCATGGCCCAGCCGATGTAGCGACCGAGACGGGCCGCGCTGATGGTGGCCTGGTGACGCTCGCCGTTTCGATGCCACAGGGCGGCCTGAAGAACCCGGCCGCCATCGAGTGGTAGGGCCGGGAGCATATTGAAGACGGCCAATATCAGGTTGATGATGCCAAGCCAGTACAGAGCCGATGTGACCAAGATAGGAAGGCCGATCACCTCGCCGGTGGCGGCCAAGGCCAGTGCGCCCAACCCAACACCAACGCTCACCGCTGGGCCGGCCAGCGCGATTCGACCGGCGGCACCGGCCGTCGGAGGCTCGGACTCGAGAACGGCAACCCCGCCAAGGGCAAACAGGGTGATGTGTTTCACACCGACGCCGTTCCTCTGGGCGACTACCGAATGGCCAAGCTCATGGCCAACAATGGAGGCCAGAAAAAGGGCGGCCGTAGCGAGAGAGGTGATGATGTAGAACGCCCCCGGCTGGCCTGGTGCGGCGGCGGGGAGAATCGTCGCGGCCAGTGTGAGGCTAATCAGCCCTGTGATGAGGGCAATAGACCAGTGAAGACCGATGTCGATACCGGAGATCTGACCCAGTCGAAGGGTTGAGCGGGGGTGGCGGGAACGCAAGAGACGTGCCTTTCGCAAGGCCGTCGGTCTCTCCCGCCGGTTCAGCAGATGCTGGTCGGCCCTCGCAGCCGGGAGCTAGCTCCGTGGTGACGACTGCGGTGTTTGGGATACTCCCCGAGGCGGGGATGGTTTCTAGATGCAACCACCGGGGCAACCGATTTGTTCCCGGCGCAGGCGACTTCTAGAGCTCTTCTCGGAGCGTCGGCTCGAGATGTACCACGTAGTCGACAAGGCGGCCGGCCACTTCGAATGCCAAATCGTCATCGTCGATATCGACGTCGGTCCACACGTCACTCAGTCGACGCCAGGCATCCTGCCCAATGAACAGACCGGCCTCAGCCTCCTGTCCTAGCTGTGGGCGCCACTCGGATTCGGCGGCCGACAACCGCCGCAGGACGGCCTCGTTCTCCTCCGGGTCGCCATGCTCAGCGTGGAACCCAACCTCCAGCGACGGCTCGCCACTGGAGCTGGCGATGAATTGCGCCTCGTAGTGCTCCTTGCCCGGCTTTTCTGGCCCGAACCAGACCTTCACGCCCCGTCGATGGGCCCGTGTCCGAGCCGGACCAAGCTCGTCCGGCACCATGGACCGAACCAGGTCCGCCACCTCGTCAAACAGTCCGAGTTCCACCCGGTCAGCCCATCTCGAGGCGGCGGTAGTGATGTTGCCACGGATGGGCTGTTTCCAGTTGAGCCGACAGTCGGAGAAGCACGTCTTCTCGTCCTGGCGCAGCCACCAACTGGATACCAATGGGAAGGCCATCGTCTGTCCAGTGCAGCGGGAGAGACACCGCAGGCTGTCCCGTCACGTTGAACTGTGCCGTGAACGGCATGGTGGCCCCCAACCGGTCGCGCCGCTGGCGATCATCGCCCTCGATCAACCAACGGTTGCTGGGGGGCGGCGTCCCCAGAGTGGGCGTGACCAGAATGTCGTACTCAGACCACCAGCTGACGGTGTTCTGAGTGAAGCTGTGAAGCCGACCAAGTGAGGCCGCATAGTCGGTTGCCGACACCTTGAGGCCCCGCTGATAGTTCTGCCAGGTGCCGTCCTCGACATCGTCGGCGGTCCACGGCCGTCCGAGTTCGCCCGCCAGATCTTCCAGCAGCGACGCCCCGGCGACCCGGATGACTCGGATGTAGTCGAAGAGGTAGTCGAGCCGCTCCAACGGTTCAGGGTGGGCGTCGGCGTCCACTCGGTGACCTAATCCCTCCAACTGGGTGAGCACCTCCTTCACCGCGTCGATGCATTCCGGAGCCACCGAGGCGTAGTCGAGACGGTCCAACGCCCCTACCCGCAACGCACCGGGCTCGACATCGATCTGGGAGAGGAACGATCCATCGAGTGGCGCGGCGCTGAAATCGTCACCCGGTTCGGCCCCGGCAAGCACGTCCAGCATGAGCGCCGCATCGCGAACAGTGCGGGTCACCGCTCCCTCCACCACTCCACCACCCCAAGGCGTCGGGAACGGGGCATTGGAAACTCGACCCCGGCTGGCCTTGAAACCAACAATTCCACAGGCGCTGGCCGGCATGCGGATGGAGCCGCCGCCATCGGTTGCGTGGGCGGCTGGCACCACCCCGGTCGCCACCGCCACCGACGAGCCGCCGCTGGAACCCATGGGGGTTCGGGAGGTGTCCCACGGATTCAGCGAAAGGCCGAAGGCCTCAGTTTCGGCCGTTGCCGGGCAGTTGCCAGACCCGAACTCCGGGCTGTGACTGCGGCCCAGACTGATCGACCCTGCCTCTCGCAGACGACGACCCACGGCCCCGGTGATGCTGTGGGTCCGACCGCTGTCCCGGAAGACTTTGTTGCCGTTGGGGGCCGGCTCTCCCTCGACCGGACCACCGAGGTCCTTCATCAAAATGGGTACGCCAGCCAGCAATCCATCGGTGGGGACGTTGGCAGCCTGCGCCCGTGCCTGTTCAAAGGTATCGGCCACCAAAATGTTGTGAGAGGCGTCAACGATCTTGGCCCGTCCGATGGCGGTCTCGATCGCTTCGGATGGCGAAATCGTCCCGGAACGAATCTGTTCGGCTAGGGCACTGGCTTCGAGCATGTGACTGGTCTAGCCCCTTCGTTGGCCGGTGGCTATCTTTCGCCCCTATGCCTTCCAGCGATACTCGACCTACCGATGTTCGACCGGTCCTAGTACCCGCAGTCGCCCTCCCTCGGGTCGCCGATCGGCTGCGGGATCTGCCACACAACATCGAGTTGCTGTCGTGGTCCAGTGACGGAGTCACCAATCAGCAGGGTGACGCCGTCGAAAACCCGTCGCCTGAAGCGGCGTGGTTGACCATGGATCTGTTCTTCAACGGCGAGATCGGCCCGATGACCGACGCCATCATCGAGTTCGGTTCGGTCCAGTGGGTACAGGGATTCCTCGCCGGGGTCGACGCTCCGCCCTTTCAGAAACTCCTCGCCGCCGGCCTTCGGCTCAGCAACTCCGACTCCCCCAATATCGGCGTTGCCGAGTACGTGATGTCGGCCCTTCTGTCCCATACCCACGGCATCGCTGAACGTATCGACCTTCACCGAGCCGGCACCTGGAAGCAGGGCCAGTGGCCTGAGATCGGCGGGCAAACCTGGGTAGTGGTTGGCTTCGGATCAATCGGTCACGAGGTGGCCAAGCGGGCCCGCCCATTCGGCGTGGAGATTGTCGGCGCCCGACGCTCCGCCGTCGACGATCCTTCGGCCGATCGCATGATCACGATGGACGGGCTGTCCGAAACCCTGGCCACGGCCGACGCTGTTGTACTGGCCTGCCCGCTCACCGACGAGACCCGAGGCCTCGTGAACGACCAGTTCCTGGGAGCTATGAAACCAGAAGCCG